>CAJKVD010000001.1 GCA_905203195.1 uncultured Clostridium sp.
CGAAACAATATTACACTTTAAATTTTTTTTAAGCTGTTCAATCATTTCTATATTGGTAACCAAAATTACATCTTCATCACAAATATTCTTATCAATTCCATATTGATTTTCTCCAATTTTAGTTGTTGCTGCAAAATGATTTATAAGCTTCAAATTATCAAATTGACTATTATTTACAAATATATAATCTCTTCCGTTAATTTCATTTGCCCTTTTACTTCGAGTTGTATGAAGAATTCCTCTTTTATAACCCCTTTTTACTAACTCATTTTGAATGGTGGTTTTTCCAGCACCACCACCTCCTAATAATATTACCAATTAAAACTCCTATAAATTGATTGTTAAAAAATTTGGTAAAAGAATATCTAAATATTCTTTATATATATTTAAAATTTCTTTAGCTTGACTTGGAGTTATTTGTTTATTTTTTTTAGGCATAATTTTCATCATATGTATTATTGCTTGTTGATAATATCCTGTTTCGATATTTTTTTCTATTTCTTCTTTATCTTTTTCATATTCATTGTTAATACTAACATTTCTATTTTTCATATAAATTGAATTTAAAAAATTTATATATTCTTTAAAATTTTTAGTCATATCCATTACAGTTGATGGCAAATTAACATCATAATTATATAATTTTGATGGATGTCCACCTGTCATCAATATTATTAATCTCGCATTATGATTTCCATAATTTTCAATCATATCTTTCAATAAAACTGCCGTTCCTCTTGAAGATGACATTCTTTTATGATTAATTGATCCCATACCTGTTATAAAATAGTTCTTTGTATGATATTTAGGGTTTAATAATAATGTTTCTGCATATGTTTTTTTAACTACCCATGTTTTCAAGTGTTCTTCACATACAAATAAATCTGTTCCCATCCAATTCACTATTTTGCTTGATAAATCATTATTTTCTTCTATTTCATCTTTATTCAATTTTTCAAATACTTTCTCAAATATCTCATAAACATTGTTACTTTCATTATCTTTTCTAAATTTCATATATAAATCAAATAAAGTGAATAATTCGCTATCAAACATAGGATCAATTATATATTTTTCATTATATTTAATTCCAATTCCATATTCCCTTAATAATCCCCAATCACTTCTTATATTGTCAAAGGCACCTATAAAGTTAGATTTATGAAATGTTTGTATAAAATCTATTTTCTTAAAATTTTCTAATGTTTTTTCTTTCCATTCTTTATCATCATAATTTAATGCCAATTCATTTTTGGAATTTAAAATCAATACCTTGTGCTTTTCATAAAATTCAAACATAACTTTTACAAACGTTTCAAATTCTTCTGTATTAGTTGTATAAAAATTTTCATAGTCACATGATATGTTTATTTCTTTTAAATCCCAAATGGTTTGATATGAATAATAATTTAATATGTCCTCTGGCGTTTTGAATGCTTTTATAATACTGTCTGGTGTTTGATATACCTTCAAAAAAATATTATACATTTTTTCTTTTTCTGTATATCCTTCTTCATCTTTAGATATTTTCTTGTTTAATAGTTCACAAGTTTTTTCAGCAGTAACACCACTAAAATGTGCTGCAATCGGAAAACATACTTTCTTTCCTTTTTTTCTTTGCATTCTAGCATTTATATCTGCTACAACAAACATTCTAGCATGATCAATACTTATTGGACAAACAGGATAAAGGTACGGCAAAGAAATTAAAAACTTATTTTTCATAATCCACTCCTCTTTTTTCAAATATTAATTGACAATTACAAATTATTATAGTATACTTGAAATTAGTTTATGGCATCATAGCCAAGTTGGTAAGGCAAAAGTTTGCAAAACTTTGATCATTGGTTCGAATCCAGTTGATGCCTCCATAACTCAAGAACAGTACAAATAAATGTACTGTTTTTATTTTGTACTATTTTATTACAAAAGTTAATAAAAGTCAATAATTCTTTAATAGTTTGGTGCTGCTGAATGTAGGTTAATCAATCATATTTCAATATTTTATCTTCTATATTCTTGTGACATATCTATTTTAAACCTATACTTACAAAAGTTTACAATTTTCTCAACTTTACATCATTTTTTTGCCAATACCAAAAAAATAATTTCAGAACTTTTTTCGAGTCCTGAAATTACATATTTATATCAAATTCAAATTGTTCTACCCCGCATACTGTCTACTTTGAAATCTACCTTCTGCTATATCATGTGTCACTATAATTGCAGTAATTTTTTCTTTTCGCAAAATATCATATATATCATTTGTTACCATTATTCTTGTTTGATAATCTAAAGCTGAAAATGCTTCATCCAATAATAAAATCTTAGGTTTAACCGCCAAAGTTCTTATTAATGCCGCTCTTTGTCTCATCCCTCCAGACAATTCTTGTGGATATTTATCTTTAAATTCATATAAATTATATTTTTTCAGCAACCCCGCTACATATTCTCTGCTTTCATGTGTTTTTATTCCTTTTAATTCCAACCCTAGCATTACATTACTCCAAATGGTTCTCCATTCCAATAAACAATCTCTTTGCAACATATATCCTATATCAGAAGATATACCATTTACCAATTCACCTTGTATATAGATTTCACCTGTTGATTTATTTTCTAATCCACTTATTATTGACAATAATGTTGATTTTCCACATCCACTTGGCCCTATTATACTTACAAATTCTCCACTATTTACTCGAAAACTTACATTTTTTAATGCTTGTATTTCTCCTTCTTTGCTTTGATATTTTTTACTTATATTTTTTACCTCTAATATTTTTTCCATTTTTACTATCATTCCTTTCCTGAAACAATAACTTTTTTACGTTTTACAACTAATGCTGTACTCAATATATTTTATGTTGACTATTATATTAGAGTTACGGTTTTTTACAATATTTTTATATACATTTATAATTGTAATATAAATTTACATAAAAATAGAATAAAACTATAACAAATTAGCTTTACTAATAAGTATAATCTTATCCTTAATATAAACTACAATTATTTATCAAAATAGTTACTTACTTCTTGTAAATCTTCAAAATTATGTTGTCTTAAAATTTCATATGTAATGATTGCTACAGAATTTGAGAGGTTTAATGACCTTAATGTTGGTAACATTGGTATTCTTATTGTTTTTTCATCAAGATATTTTTCTAGTAGCCATTCTGGTAATCCCTTTGTTTCTTTACCATATAATACAAATACTTCCTTCATTTCTGAATAGTTTATATCTGTATATTTTGTTTTTCCTTTTGTTGTGGCAAAAAACATGTTATTTTCTTCTGGTTTGTATTTTTCTAAAAATTTTTCTAATGAGTCATGTTCTTCTATTTCTAATTTGTCCCAATAATCTAATCCTGCTCTTTTTATTGATTTTTCATCTATTTTAAATCCCAATGGATGTACTAAATGCAATTTTGCTCCTGTTATTGCACATGTTCTTGCTATATTTCCTGTGTTTTGTGGTATTTCTGGTTCTACCATTACTATATTTAATTTCATTTTTATTCCTTCCTTTTAAATCTTTTTTATTTTGTGTCTAACATATTCATAAAGCATAATTCCTGTAGCCACAGAAGCATTTAAGCTTTCAGTTTTACCAAGCATTGGAATTTTAACTTTTACATCTGCCAAATCCAAAATTTCTTTAGAAACTCCATTTGCTTCATTACCTATTACTATAACTTTTTTATTATAATCAATGTCATATATGCTATTAGTAGTTTGCAAAGAAGTTGCCAACACTTCATATTTATGTTTTTTTACTTGTTTTAATGTTTCACTTAAGTTTTCACATTCTATAATTTTTACTCTAAATATTGCTCCCATTGTAGAACGTACAACTTTTGGGTTATAGCTATCTGCTGTTCCTTTTGATACTAAAATTTGTTTTAGTCCAACACTGTCTACTGTTCTTAATATTGTTCCTAAATTGCCTGGATCTTGTATATCATCTAAGGCTATTATTATATCTTCATTATAATCTATTTCAGATGATTGAGCCTCAACATTATTTTTTTGCACAATTGCTAAAATTCCTTGTGGTGTTGATACTTCACTTATTGTTTTGAATATGTTTTGTGGTACATATATACATTCTTGTTTTGCTATTTCATATTTTAGGTCATCACCTAATATTCCTGATTTTTCGCAGTCTTCACATATTACTATTTGATTTATTTGTGCTTTTTCTTGTAAGGCTTCTTTTATTAATTTTATTCCTTCTATTACATATTCGTTGCTTTTGTCTCTATATTTTTTGTCTTTTAACTTTTTTACATGTTTTATAAACTCATTTTCTTTACTTGTTATTTTTTGCAATTATACCATTCCTTTTTCTTTTTATTTATATTTAGCTTTTACCTTTTTTTATTTTTTATACTATTATATTATTGATTATACCAACTATATTAAAAACATGCAACTATTATGTTGCATGTTTTTGAACTTTAATAATGATCGTCACACTCACTTAAAAATTTGCTAAAGGCTTTGTCGTCATTTGCCATTTTTTCCATGGCTTCTCTGCTGATTTTGGCCTTTCCTTTTTCTATTATCTTTGCTGCTGCCTTTGTTAATACAATTTCTTCTGCTGGTACACCTGTTAATTTCTGCACTGTTTCTTTAAATTGTGTGTCTGGTACATCTCTTAGATATGTATATTTTGTACAAGATACTACTGTTTCTAGTCCTAAAAGATATATGGCTCTTTTACCATTCTTTTGCACTTTTTCGTACAAAACCAAATCTACTTCTGGTGCCCAATATTGTCCTGGTTTATCCAGATAATATTTTCCTAACCGGTTTTTAGAGCATACTTCAAAGCCCCTGCAAAATTCTTTCTGACTCATTACTAAGCCCTCCTTAAAATTTATTGTATATACATATTATACAATATTTTCATAATTTTTGCAAATTTTATTTTTACTACTATTTTGTAGCTTTTGTTTTACTTGCTTCTCCTTGATTTTTTAAGAATTCCATTACATCATTTAATATTTGTCTTTCATTTGTTGTTCCAATATTTAATGTAATCATTGGCTTTACTCCTGGTTGGAATTTGACTTTGTTTTTATATGTTTCTACTAATTTTACAATATCTACATTAAATTTCTTTTGGTCATATGTAAATACTACTGATGTTTTTTTGCTTGCTATTTTAGTAATATATAATGGTTTAGCTAAATATTTTATTCTTGCTATATCTAGTAGATTTTCTAATTCTCCTGGCATGTTTCCAAATCTGTCTATTATTTCGTCTACTACATTTTGTATATCTTGTTCATTTTTGCATAATGCTATATTTTGATATATTTCAATTTTTTGACTAGAGTCTGATATATATTCATCAGGAATGTAACTTGTTACATTTAAGTCTATTTGAATATCTAAGTCTGGTTCTACTTCTTTTCCTTGCATTTCTTTTACTACTTCATCTAGTAAATTACAATATGTGTCATATCCTACTTGTTCTAAATGTCCTGATTGAATTTCTCCTAATAGACTTCCCGCTCCTCTTATTTCTAAGTCTCTCATTGCTATTTTAAATCCTGATCCAAATTCTGTGAATTCTTTTATTGCTTTTAATCTTTTATCTGCTACTTCTGCTAACATTTTATCTTTTTTATATGTTATATATGCATATGCTTGCCTACTACTTCTTCCTACTCTTCCTCGAATTTGATACAATTGCGCTAATCCCATTCTATCTGCATTTTCTACTATTATTGTATTTGCATTTGGTATGTCTATTCCTGATTCTAATATTGTTGTACATACTAGCACATTTGTATTTTTTTCTATAAATTCTTGCATTATATCTTCTATTTCTTTTCCTGTCATTCTTCCATGTGCATATGATACTTTGGCTTCCGGCACTAATCTTGCTATATCATCTGCTTTTTTTTGTATATTTTCAACATTATTAAATATATAAAATACTTGGCCATCTCTTTCTAATTCTTTTGTTATTGCTTCTTTTATTACTTCTTGATCATATTCTAAAACATAGGTCTGTACTGGTTTTCTGTTTTGTGGTGGATCATATATTACAGACATATCTCTTATTCCAACAACCGACATATGCATTGTTCTTGGTATTGGTGTTGCTGTCATTGTTAATACATCTATGTTTGCTTTATATTCTTTTATTTTTTCTTTTGCTTTTACTCCAAATCTTTGCTCTTCATCTATTATTAGTAGGCCTATATCTTTGAATTCTACATCTTTACTTAGTAATCTGTGTGTTCCTATTACTATATCGACTTCTCCTAATGCTAATTTTTTTATTACTTCTTTCTGATATTTGGGTGATTTGAATCTATTTAATATTTCTACTTTTATTGGGAAATCTTTCATTCTTTCTTTAAATTCTTCGTATTGTTGACCTGCAAGTACTGTGGTTGGTACTAAATATGCTACTTGTTTATGGTCCATTACTGCTTTAAATGCTGCTCTTATTGCTACCTCTGTTTTGCCATATCCTACATCTCCACATAAAAGTCTGTCCATTGGCTTTTGTGATTCCATATCTTTTTTTACTTCTTCTATACATCTTAATTGGTCATCTGTTTCTTGGTATGGAAATTGGTCTTCAAATTGTGTTTGCCATGGTGTGTCTTTACTATATGCGTATCCTTTTGCTTTTTCTCTTTTTGCATATAGTTCTATAAGCTCTCTTGCTACTGCTCTTAAATTTTTCTTTACTCTTTCTTTTGTTTCTCTCCAGTCTTTGCTTCCTAACTTGTTGATTGGCGGATTTATGGCATCTCCTCCATTATATTTTCTTATACTGTCTAATTGGTTTGTTGGTACATATAAAATATCATCATTTTGATATTTTAATTTTATATAGTCTTTTGTTGTTCCATCTGCTGTTATTGTGTTTACTCCTATATAAATTCCTATTCCATAGTTTTTGTGTACTACATAGTCTCCTATTTTTAGGTCTGCAAATACTACTTTTTCTCCTTCTTTATATGCTTGATGTGCAAATGTTTTCTTCTTTTTGCCTCCTTCTATTAATTCATCTGCTGCAATTACTACTTGGTTTATGTCATAGTTTTCAAATCCTTCTGTTAGTTTTCCTATTGCTATTGTTATTATTTTTTCTTGTGATTTTACTATTATTGTTTTATCAAGCTTTTCTTCTATTTTGCAAATTATGTTTTCTTTTTCTAATATTTCTTTTAATTTTTTTGCTTTTTCTTTAGTTGCTACTACTACATATATATTTTTTCCTTGTTCATGTGCTTTTCTTATATCTGTAAATAATGTTTCTATTTCACTTTTAAAATAGTTTATTGCTCTATATGAGAAATTATAATTTTGTGCTTGTCTGTCTACTTTATTATCTTGTTTTTCTATATATAATGTTACTTTTTTGCTTTCTTCTACAAGCTCTTCTATCCTACTAAATGGCTGTATATTGCTTATCGCTTGTGGTACTACTTTTCCTTTTTCTATTAAATTTTTTATTAAATTATCATTATCTTTTATTACATTTTGTGCTCTTTGTTCTATTTTTTTTATTTCATCAAATGTTATTATACTGTTTTTATTTAAATAATCTATTACTGTTTGTTGTTTATCATAAAAACAGTCAAAATATTTGTCTATTTTACTTATATAATTTCCTGCTTTTATTTGTTCTATATCTTGCTCTATTATATCTTCTTGTAAATCATTCGCTATTGTTTTCCTTACTTTTTTGCATATTTCTTCTATTGGTTTTTCTAATATATATTCATGTGCTGGTTCTATTTCTACTTTTTCTAATGCATTTATTGATCTTTGACTTACTATATTAAAATTTCTTATTGAGTCGATTTCATCTCCCCAGAATTCTATTCTGACTCCTATTGCATCATTTATAGATATGTCTAAGATTCCTCCTCTTAAACTGAATTGCCCTCTTCCTTCTATTAAATCACACCTTGTATAACCTAAATTTACTAAGTTTTGCTTTATTTTATCTAAAGAGTGTACTTCTCCTACTTTAAATTTTAAGATATTTTTATATAATAGCTCTTTTGCTGGTAATTTTTGCATTGCTGCTTCTATTGTTGTTACAAATATATAATTTCTTTTACTATTTAATTTGTTTAATGCTTCTATTCTAGCATATGGCAAATCTTTGCTTTCTGCCACATAGTCATATGTTACTATGTCTTTTTTTGGAAAGTATATTGCTTTGTCTGTGAAAAACTGCAAATTTTCTATTATCCATTTTGCTTGTATTTCATTATATGTTATTATTGCTACTGGCTTTTTTGCATATTCATTTATACTTGCAACTATTTCTAGCATTCCTACGTTACTTAAGCCCGATATTCCTATCGGACTTTGTTTTTCTTCTATGTTTTTTATAAGTTCTACAAATTTATTTGATTTGCCTAATTCCCCTAATATTGTATTCATTTTTTATTTTCTTCCTTCCTGAGACTGAAAATTCGGTTGAAAAACTATATTACTTTTTCAACCTTTTAACTGTTTTTATTTTATACTTTATCTTTATTATTATATTACTTCTTTTTACTTTTTGGAAGTCTTTTTGTAAAATTTGCATTTTTTTGTTTTTAGTGGTATAATTAACTATGTAAACTTATATTATTTTTTCAAAGCCCTTAAGTAAGGACAGAAAGGAGCCATTATGGCAATTAAAGCAAATGTACACTTTAACAGAAAATCTTCAATACCACCAAAATGTTTTAACTGCAAAGGAACATGTTTTGTTCCAGGCAACAACAAAAAAACGCAGGAAAATGCTCATAAAATGTTTGGACCAATAATTCCAGACAAATGCGTACAATACGAAAACGGCAATCCTGCATGCCCAGCAGCTCTTGGATATTTAAAATAATGGTTCTAAAAGCGGCGAGAAACAATCCAAAGTTTCTCGCCGCTTCTTTACATTTTTACAACCAATTTATTAAATTTAGAATTAATATAATTTTCAAGTTTAACCATAAATTCCTCTGGTCTAATTTCCTTTTTAGCAACCATATCTAACCCTTTTTCCCAACTAGCAGTTAGTTTTGGATTTAACATATCCGGCATAGAAAAGTTTACAATGTCATATATATTTTCTCCTTTTTTGGTTGGTGTAATTATTTGTGTTTTTTTGTTTATTTCTATGTATTTTATTTTTTCTAATTTTTCTATTATTCCTCCTCTAGTAGCACTTGTTCCAATTCCTGCTCCTTTTATTTGTTCTCTTAGTTCTTCCTCTTCTATTAGCTTTCCTGCATTTTCCATTGCTAATATCATTGATCCTGAATTGTATCTGCTTGGCGGGTTTGTTTCTGCCTCTTTTATTTCTGCATTATTTAATGAAATCTCTTGTCCTTTTTTCAAATTTTTTAGTATTTCTAGATTATTGTTTTTACTTTCTGTTTCGTTCTTATGTATATTTTCTTTTTTTGATTCTGCTAAACCATTAGAGTTATCCACAGTTTTATCCACAGTAGTGGATAACTTGTTCGGTATTTTGTTTACTGGCTTTAATATTTCTAAAAATCCTTGTTTGACACAGACCTTTCCTGTTGTGAAAAAACTTTCTTCTTTTTTATTTTCTAACTGCTCTTCTTCTGGTTTATACACATTTATTGTTATTTGTATTTTGTTATATTCTGCTGCTGGATAAAATATTGCTAAAAATCTTTTTACTATTACTAAATATATGTTTTTTTGTAGTTCTGGTAGTTTTCCAAAATTTTCAAATCCTTGGCCTGTTGGTATTATTGCATAGTGGTCTGTTATTTTGCTGTCATCTACATATTTGGTTTTTACTAAATTGGTTGAGTAATTTTCTTCGATCATCTTTTTTATATATCCTTGTATTTCTTCATTTTTGCAACCTTTTGCTAAGCCATTTAGATTTTTCTTTATTTCTTTTGCTACTGCTGTAGACAATACTCTTGCATCTGTTCTTGGGTATGTTACTAATTTCTTCTCATACAAATTTTGTATTATATCTAACGTTTCATTTGGCTTTATTTTAAATCTTTTTGTACATTCATTTTGTATTTCTGCTAGATTGAATAATAATGGTGGATTTTCTTTTTGCTTTGTCTTTTTTAGTTCTACTATTTTTGCTTTTTTTCCTGCTAGATTACTTATAAATTCTTTGGCATCATTTTCTTTTTTGAAGCCTGTTTCATTGTACAATTTTGGTGATTCATACACATTTGATTTTTCTGTTACTTTCCAGTCTGCATCAAAGTTGTTTGTTTCGTCTCCAAAGTTTCCTGTTATTTTATAATATTTTGTTTTTACAAAGTTTCTTATCTCTCTTTCTCTTGATACTACCATTCCTAATACACAGGTCATTACTCTTCCTACTGATATTGATGCTTTTTCTTCTTGTATGCTTTGTGCTAGTTTTCTTCCATAAATTATTGATAATAGTCTTGAAAAATTAATTCCTATTAAATAGTCTTCTTTGGCTCTTAAATATGCACTGTCTGATAAACTGTTATATTCTGACATGTCTTTTATTCCTCTTAGTATTTCTTCTTCTGTTTGTGAGTCTATCCATACTCTTTTCATTTTCGCTTTTGGATTTGGTTTTGCCATCATATATACTAGTCTTTGTATATATTCTCCTTCTCTTCCTGAGTCTCCTGCATTATATATTATATCTATATCTTCTCTTTGCATTAATTTTTGTATTATATTGAATTGATTTTGTACATTGGGTATTATTTCATATTTCCATTCTTGTGGTATAAATGGTAGTGTGTCTAATCTCCAAAATTTTAGCTTTTCATCATATTTTTCTGGGTAACTCATTGTTACTAAATGTCCTACACACCATGTTATTATCCATTCTTCTGATTCGATATATCCATTTTTTCTATTTGCTATTATTTTTAATGCTTTTGCAAATTCCATTGCAACTGATGGCTTTTCTGTTACTAATAACTTTTTTTTCATGTTTTTGTCCTTTCATTTTTGGTCTTTTTTATCATATAAGTTCATTTAGTATCTCATTGGCATTAATGTTATTGTTTCTATTACGCCATTTTTTACAAGATAATCTATACAATTGTCTCCATAATTATATGATACTATTAATCCTACATCTTCTAATCCACTGTCATAAAATCCATACATAGTTGCATATTGGCTTTCTTTTGATCTTGGGTACATTACTCCTTCATCTTCATTCATTTCTATATCTTCTGCTCCATATAATACATATACATTTGGTGATTTTTCGTATGGTTTTACTTTTTCATCTTTGGCATATTTGCTTATTAATTTTTCAAATGTGTCCCCTACTTTTAGTCCTCTGTCTGTTTTAAACTCTTCACTTTTTGAATTTACTGTTACACTATATACTGTGTATTTTCCGTTTTCTTTATTGTATTGGATTACTGGACTGTTGCTTTCGTTTGAGCCATATACCGCACTTACTAATGAACTATCATATTCGTCATCATTGAATTTTTCTGGACTGCCTATTAGCTTTTCTACTTCTTCTTTTGTCATTCCTAGTTTTACTCCATTTATTGCAAAGCCTCCTTTTTCTTTTGCTACTCCTTTACAATTTATTTTGCTTAATTTTTCTACATAATTGTCAATTGGTGGTTCTTGTTCTTCTATATTTTCTTCATTGCCTATTTCATCTTCTTTTTCGTCTCGTGTTGTTTCGCTGTTTTTTGTGTTACCTATTTTCCACTTTTGACTTGCTATTGCATATACTCCCGCTCCTATTAGTGCTATTAAAAATATTATTAGTATTCCTTTTATTATTTTGCTTTTTCTTTTCATTTTTATCTCTCCGCTTCTCTTTTTTCTTTTGCTTATTGTACTATACTTTACTTTAAAATTCAATCTTTTTTCTTGTCATTTATTTTTTTATTATTTTATTGTGAATTGAAAAAGTAAATTCTATTTGAAAAAATATAAGTAGAAATTAGTATTACATTAATGATTATTATAAGACTAAAAAATTTGATATATTATATATGTAAATGCTTCTTGGGAAAGTGAAGAATTTGTGGGATTTAATGGTAAACATCTTTCTTTAGATGATAGAAAAATTATTGAAAATAATATAGGCAAAGGACTAAGAAAATTTGAAACAGCAAAAGAACTTAACAAAGCTCTATCAACTATTGGCAAAGAACTAAGAAATAACAGAAAACGTAAATACCATCAACGAGAAGATTTACCATTTATGTGTAATCATTTTAAGAAATGTAAAGTTTTTACCTCTATATGTAAAGATTCTCGTGAAGGCGTTAATTTAAATACTACAGAACTTTTTGAACTTGATTACATTACTTGTCCATTAATAAAGCAAGGACAATCTATTTACACAATTTTAGAAGAGCATCCAGAAATAACTCAATGTGAAAAAAATATTTATACATACATTGAAATAGGTCTATTTAAGGATTGGGGGGTTACAAACCTTGAACTCAGAAGAAAAGTAAAAAGAAAACTTAATAAGAAGAAATTAAAGAAAAAATTAATTTAATGTTTTTTCATATCAATTCAGTGCCAAGAAAATCATTAGGTGGAAAAACACCTTATAAAGCATTTGAATTTTTCTATGGTAAGTACACATTAGATAAATTAAGTATACAGAAGATAAACAAAGATATGGTCACATTACAACCATATCTTTTAAAATAATTTAACCAATTTTTATCCAAGAAACATTTACAATTAACTAAATAAATTGCTGTTGCAATTCATTTCAAGTGAATAGAACTTAGTCTTACACTAAAAAAATTAGGTTAAATTCACTCGCTTAAAGTTTCTCTTTTTTCTTGAATATATCTTGTATATATGTCAATGATGTGAAACAAATTCTTTCAAATAGTATGATTGAATTCGTTTCATATTTATGCTTTTTTTAATTCTTCTCTTTTTTCTTTTGGTGTCAAATATCCTAACACCGCCATTGGTATTCTGTTTGACCTTTTTAAGTATGCTGCTCCTTGTTTTCTTAAATCTTCTAAACTATAAAATTTTAAGTAACTGTAAAATCTTTCATTGTCATTTCTATGACTTCTTTCTACTTTTCCATTATGTTCTGGTGTTCTTGGTCTTATCTTGTGGTGTTTTATTCCTAATTCTTTCAATAATGTATGCATTGGATGTTCTCTTTTTACATCTGATCTATTAAACGTAATTTCTACTCCATTATCTGTCTGTATTTCTTCTGTTTTATAGCTATAATATCTTATGCATCTTTTTACAAAATCCAACGTATATGCTGCACTATGTTCTTCATACCAATATAAATATCTTTCTCTACTTGCTTCATCTATACATGTATATTGATAATAATTTATATCTTTTGTCATTCCCTCTGTTTTGCATTCTTTTGGTACATATTTTAGATCTATTTGCCATTTTTTTCCTATCTCTGTTGGTGTATGATATTTTTGATTATGTTTCTTTGATGTTCCTTTTATTTCTGGATTATTATAATATCCTATTTTTCTTAATACTCTATATAATGATGCTGGTTTTCTTGTATATCCTTTATTTATTTTTAACTTATACCATATTTCATTTAATGTTATATGTGAATTTCTTTTTATTAAATCTTTTATCCATTTTATTTCTGTTTCTGTATGTTCTTTTGGATGCTTACTTAATGGCCTATGTGACTTATCTTCTAAACTCTCTTTGCTTCCATCATATTTTTTATTCCATCTCCATAATGATGTCCTTGATATATGATATTTTCTACATACATATCCTATATCATTGCAATTTCTATACATTTTTACTGCATTTTCTCTTGTTTTTATTTCATGTGGTAAATATCTCTTTATATTTTTTGGATTTTGTGTTATAATATTATTCATAAGTGATTCAAGTCCTTTCGTATAATTTTTATTTTGACAATTCAATTATAATACTTGAATCACTTTTTTTCTATATTTTTTGTTTCACATCAATTGTAACACTACAAAATTGAATAAATTTTTTTGATATAATAGAAAATTACTCAAGACTGTAAAAGATTTAAAACATAAATACGAGTTAAAAAACATTAATTTAGATTTTAATTTAAAAAAATAAAAAGAAACCTCTTTCGAGGAAAAAGAAATTATTTTCTTTTTGGCGAAAAGTTAATTTTATCCTACTAATTGCATAGAGCTTATCACAATATTAGCTAAGCATATACAAAAAAATAAAATAGAGTATCTGCACTTTTCTTTACTAGCAATTTCTACTACCATCTTGATGGCAAAGCTAATAGCAGCAATTACTGCCACTAATATTCTTGCTACAACCAAGCCATTGTTCCTAGCACTTGCGACTGCTACAATAATATAAATTAAAAGTGCTACATATCCTACGACAATACATATGTCACAGATTTTCTGTTTCTTTTCGTCCATTTGGTAATCCTCCTTAAGATACTTTTACTGTTGTTTTGTTCCTTATATGTTAAACCAAAAAGCTAGAGGAAAATTCCCCTCACTAATCAGTGAAAAGAAAGTAAAAGACATAAGACTTGTCTTACATCTTTTTATATTATACCATACTTTAACGCAATTAGCAAGTATTCAGTTTGTCAAAACAAAAAGTAATATATGTTAGTCAATGA
>CAJKVD010000002.1 GCA_905203195.1 uncultured Clostridium sp.
ATTTTTCTTGCTAGTTTTATAGAATTTTTTTCATTTTTAAATTTAGTTATAGTAAATACTATATTATCTTCAGAAGTTGAAAAAGTTTCTATAAGTAGTTTATATCCATTTGTATCAAAATCAACTTCTTTTTGAGCGAAATTTAAAATATCTAGCAATAGTTTTTGTGAATATTGATTTGATGATAAAATTGATTTTGCAGTTATTTTATTGTTTTTTAAGTCTTCTTGTTTTAAAATAATTCTTATTTTGTTATTTGTTAATTTTTCTATTTTCAAATTAAGCCCTCCTTTGTTTACATAACTATATTATACTATATTTTGTTTTATTTTTAAATATATAATTTCTGGAAAAATTAATGTAAATTACTTGAAAAATTTTCAAATTCAATATATAATACGTATGTTAATTAAAAACTGTGAAACCGTAAGAAAAAATTGAATAGAAAAACGAAAGTTAAGGTAAAAAATTGGAGTTCATTATAGAACTTTTCGATTTTATTATACCTTATGAAAGGAATGAATAAAAATGGCAACGAGAGAAAAAAATATATGGGTATTAATGGTATTTATTTTATCAGGATTAGTAATTGGGGGACTTATTGGAAAATTAGCTAGTAGTGTACCATGGTTATGGTGGCTTTCATTTGAACAGGAATTTGGACTAAATGAGCCACTTATATTGGATTTAAGTATATTAAAATTAACATTTGGATTGATGTTTAAAATTAATATTGCTAGTATTATTGGTATGGTGCTTTCAATTTTTATTTATAGAAAAGTTTAATAAGGGACAAATTTGATGCTAGAAAGGATTGTATATTAATTTGTCAATTAAAATTAAAGATTTACCAGAAGGTGAAAGACCTTATGAGAAATTAGAAAAAAGAGGAGCTAAATTTTTATCAAATTCAGAATTATTAGCTATAATTATAAAAAATGGTACTAAAAACGAGACTTCAGTTCAGTTGGCACAGAATATTTTAAAATTAGGTATGAATGGAATGGGAGATGATTTAGCTTTTTTAAAAACAGCTACTTTAGAAGAACTAATGAAAATAAAAGGAATTGGAAAAGTAAAGGCTATACAGTTAAAAGCAATTTGTGAATTATCAATTAGGCTTTCAAGACCTATAGTCTCTACAGGAGTATTAATAAAAAATACTGACCAAATTGCTCAAATGGTTTTGGGGGAGTTTCAATATGAAAAATGCGAATTGGCTAGGTTGTTTTTGCTAAATGCAAGGAATAGATTATTAAAAATAGAGGATATTGCATTTGGAGGAACGAGTTTCGTAAACTTGGATATAAAAAGTATTATTTCTTGTGTGATGAGAACAGGGGCAAATAGAATTGTTTTGGTTCATAACCATCCTAGTGGAGATAGTACTCCAAGTCAAGCTGATATACATTTTACTGATAAACTTTATAATATGCTTAATGATTTTAATATAGAGTTATTAGATCATATTATTATTGGAAATTTGGAATATAAGAGTGTTTTCGAGTATATTAGAGAATTGTGTCAAAAAGCAAGGTCAGATGCTAATGAAAATTAATTTAGGACGTTAAGTTAGAAAGGAATGTGTATTATGAAATTTTTTTCATTTGGTTCAAAAGATATAGGAATAGATTTAGGAACTGCTAATATTTTAGTGACTGTAAAAGGAAAAGGAATTGTTTTGAATGAACCATCTGTTGTTGCTATTGATAGAAAATCAGGAGCTATTATGGCAACAGGGACAGAGGCAAAAGAAATGTTAGGAAGAACACCTGAGCAAATTAAAGCGGTAAGACCGTTAAAGGATGGGGTTATAGCAGATTTTACAGCTACTCAATTAATGCTAAAAAATATAATTGGTAAAGTGGATAGAAAATTTAATTTAGGTAGACCAAGAGTTGTAGTAGGTGTTCCATCAGGAATTACAGAAGTGGAAGAGAGAGCTGTTGAAGAATCTGTTTTGCAAGCAGGTGCAAAGGAAGTCTATTTAATAGAAGAGCCTATGGCTGCTGCAATTGGTGCATCACTTGATGTTGCAGAGCCAAGTGGAAGTATTATTGTAGATATTGGTGGAGGAACTACAGAGGTTGCTGTTATTTCGTTAGGAGGAATAGTTGTTAGCTATTCTCTTAGAATAGCAGGAGATGAATTAGATGATGACATTGTTAATTATGTAAAACGAGAAATGAATTTAGCTATTGGAGAAACAACTGCTGAACAAATAAAAATTTCTATAGGTTGTGCTATGCCATTAATGACAGAGATGACTATGGAAGTCAGAGGAAGAGATTTGGCAGATGGATTGCCACGAAACGAAAAGATTTCTTCTGTACAGGCTCAGGAAGCAATGAAAGAATCTATTCAAAAAATTGTTGAAGTAGTAAAAGCAACTTTAGAAAAGACGCCACCAGAATTAGCTGCTGATATTATGGAAAAGGGTATTGTGCTAGCTGGTGGAGGTGCTTTGATTAAAAACTTAGATAAATTATTGAGTATAGAAACAGGTATGCCAGTATATGTTGCAGAAGAACCACTTGATTGTGTTGTAAGAGGAACAGGTAAGACGTTGGATGATTTGGAGAATTTAAAAACTGTTTTAATAAATGCTCGTAAAAGGAGATAGTGTTTATGTATAAAAAAAGCAAAGCAGGAATATGGGGAATTGTTATTACAATTGTTATTCTTATTTTAATTGTTATTTTTTCTAATGGAGAAAGAAATACTTCTTTTTTTGAAAGTGTAGCAAACAAATTGGTTATGCCAATTCAAAATGGTTTAACTTTTTTTAAAAATAAGATAAATGGAAATGATACTTTTTTTGCTGATATTAATAATTTAAAACAGGAAAATGAAAAATTGAAACAAGAAAATAGCGAGTTAGAGCAGTCTTTGCGTGAATTGGAAAATATAAAAACAGAAAACGAGACTTTAAAGGAATATTTGGATTTAAATAAAAAGTATGGTGAGTATAAAACGATACCAGCATATGTAATAAATAAAGATATTAGCAATTATTCAAAAACAATAGTTATAAATGTTGGGTCAAAAGATGGAATTAAGGAAAATATGACTGTGATTGCTGATAGAGGTTTAGTTGGACATGTTGTTTCTGTTACGAGTTCTACAGCTAAGGTACAGACAATTATAGATACTGGTAGTTCTGTTAGTTGTTTGATGAGTACTAATAAAGATAGTATTGTTTGTAAAGGAACTTTAGAGGATAATTCTTTATTAAAAGGAATGTATATACCAACTGATGCAAATGTTATACAAGGTGATAGTATAGAGACTTCTGGATTAGGAGGAATATATCCTAAAGGGATACATGTTGGAAGCGTAAAGAGTGTTAGTTCTACTAAGAATGCTATTGACCGTTATGTAGAAGTGGAAACAGCGGTTGACTTTAATAAATTGGATACTGTTTTGGTAATTAATAATGCACAATAATAAAATTTGTTAAAAGTTAGAAAGGAATGATAGAATGAAAAAAGTAATAATAAATGTTGTACTAGTAATATTAATATTTATTAGTTATTTCCTGCAATCTAACTTTTTTAATTGGTTTACAATAGCAGGAATATCCCCAAATTTGTTTGTTATTTTAATTGTTTTTATTGGTTTATTTGGAAATAAATTTATGGGAGTATCATATGGTATTTTGTTAGGATTTTTTTTGGACTATCTTTTTAGGAGTAAAGTTGGAATATCAGCAATAGCTTTAGGGTTAGTTGGTGTTTTTGCAAAGATTTTCGATAAAAATTTTTCTAAGGATAGTAGAATAACAGTAATGTTAATGATGTCAGCATTGACTATTTTTTATGAAGTTTTTTCTTATGTTGCTAGTTATATAATTTTTTCTACTAATTTAGAATTTTTATATTTTATAAAAATATTAATTGTGGAAGTTATATATAATGTGATTTTGACTGTTATTCTATATCCTCAAATGCAAAAATTCGGGTATTATATTGAAAATACTTATAATGGAAATAAAATATTAACAAGATATTTTTAGAGTATTATTAGAGATAAGAAGTAGGTGATAAATTGATTAGAAGAGTAGGAGGAATAAAGAAAAATAATGCAAATACAAATTTGAGATTTAATGTAATGACAATTATTACATATTTGGTTGGTATTGTTTTATTAATGCAATTATTTAATTTACAGATTATACATGGTGCAGAATATAGAGAAGAATCAAATACAAGATTAACAAGAGAAAGTGTTTTAGAGGCAACAAGAGGAAATATAATGGATAAGTCTGGAAATGTTTTGGTTTCTTCAACTACTAAATTTGGACTTGAACTTTACAAGAGTAAAATTGATACAGATGATTTAAATAATACGATTTTAAACATGATAAATGTTTTGGAAAAATATAATGTTAGTTATCCGGATTCTTTTCCTATAAAAATGGATCCATTTAAATTTACTTTGAGTGGTGAAGATTTATCAAATTGGAAAAGATCTAATAATTTGGCTGAGGATATTACTGCAGAGCAAGCATTTTTTAAAATGAAAGAGAAATATAAAATTAATAAAGCAGATAATGGAGAGACTAGAAAAATTATGGCTATTCGATATGAAATAGTACAAAAAGGTTATAGTAGTACAAAGGCTGTAACTATTTCTAATGATATTCCAAGAGAGGCAGTTGCAGAATTTTCTGAAAATAGTGAGGAATTTCCAGGAATTAATATTTTTGTAAAACCTGAAAGAACATATACAAAAGGAACATTGGCATCACATATATTAGGTTATGCATCTAAAATTAGTTCAGATGAATATAAAACTAGAAAGGATACTTATGATCAAAATGATATGATTGGAAAAACAGGCATAGAGTATGTTTTTGAGGAGTATTTAAAAGGAAAAAAAGGTGTAAAACAAATTGACATGGCTGTTGATGGAACTATTACTGGAGAATATACTTCAGAAGAAGCTGTTCCTGGTTCAGATGTTGTTCTTACAATTGATGCTAATTTGCAAAAGGTAACAGAGGATGCGTTAGCTGCAAATATGCAAAAAATAAGAAGTGGTGGATTTGGAAAGGCATATAATGCTATTTCTGAAAGTTGTGTTGTTATGAATGTAAAAACAGGTGAGATTTTAGCAATGGCAAGTTATCCAGGATATAATCCATCTGATTTTATAGGAGGAATTAGTACAGAAAAGTGGAATAGTTATATTAATGATGTGTCAAAACCGTTGGTAAATAAGGCTATACAAACTTCATATTCTCCGGGCTCTATATTTAAAATGGTTACAGCTATTGCTGGATTAGAATCAGGTGTTATTACACCTAAAACGGTAATTAATGATACAGGTGTTTATACAAAGTATGAAAAATATGGAACTAGAATGAATTGTTGGTATTATACTGATTACCATAGAGGCCATGGACCTTTAAATGTAATTGGTGCTATAGAAAAATCTTGTAATTATTTCTTTTATGAGACTGCTGATAGAATGCAGATAGATACTTTAGATAAATATGCAAAATATTTTGGATTGGGAAATAAAACAGGAGTAGAATTGCGTGATGAAACGTCAGGAGTACTTGCAAGTAAAGAAACTAAAGCAAAAATGCATCCTGATGCATCTTATTGGGCTCCAGGTGATACATTAAATGCAGCAATAGGGCAAGGAGATAATGAATTTAGTCCATTACAGATGGCAAAATATATTAGTATGTTAGCAAATGGTGGAAATAAGATAGATGTAAGTATTATAAAAACAATAAGAAAGGCAGATGGGACAGAAGAGTCAAGAGATAATATAAAAAATTTTGTAAAACAAAAATTAGGATTATCAGATGGTAATACTGAGGATTTGAATATTAATAAAGACAATTTGCAAGTTGTTTTAGAAGGAATGAGATCTGTAACAGAAGAAGGAACTGCGGCAAGTATATTTAAAGATTTTGAAATTGCAGTTGGAGGAAAAACTGGTTCTGCTGAGGCACCAGGAAACAAGGTAAATGCATGGTTTGCGGGTTTTGCACCATTTGATAATCCTGAAATTGCAGTAGTAGTTATGGCAGAAAATGGTGGACATGGATATTATACAGCAGATGCTGTTAAACAAATAATGAGAGAGTATTTTGGAATGAATTTACAGAGTGTTACAGAAGATGTTACAGCTACTCCATATACAGAAGAAATAAGGTAATTAATTATGTTTTAGAAAGGAAAGGATGTATCAATGAAAAATGTTATGAGTGTACAATTAAAGAAGGATGAGACAGTTTTTAAAATATTAGATAATGCAGAACAAAAAGAAATAATGCAGTCTTTGAGGAGAAAATTACCAGAATTAAAAAAAATGTATAGGACAGAAAGAACGCCTATTAGAGTTACAGGTAAGGCTTTAAAGAATAAAGAGATGGATGAAATACAGAGATTGATACAGTATAATATAGATGTAGATGTTGATTTTGATACACCAAAATCTTTAGGACTTTCTAGTATTAAAAGAACATTTAAACAAGAGACGATTGTTTCTGAAACTACATATCATAGAGGCTCTTTGCGCTCAGGACAGAAATTGGAAGTAGATGGAAGTGATGTTATAATAGGTGATGTTAATTCTGGAGCAGAAGTAATGGCTTCAGATAATATAGTGGTTTTGGGAAATTTACGTGGTTTAGCACATGCTGGGGCAAAAGGAAATAAGCAAGCAATAATAGCAGCAGGTTTATTAGATGTTGTACAAATTAGAATTGCGAATATTGTTAGGGAGATAGACAGAGAAGAAGAAACTTTACATAAACAAGTATATATTCATGTTGTTGATGATAAAATAGAAATAGATTAGTTTGGTAAAAGTAGCATGAATAATGTTATATATAATAATTGATCATTTACTTCTTCTTGATATAGGAAAATAATAATACATATAATGATTATATCGTCTAAGTATAAATGTATTCCAAACATTTCAAATACTGGTTCGTCTTTGTCTGCAAATGCATTTGGATTGAAGTTTAAAGGACCAATGGAAGTTGGAAAAATTGACAATAGAGAATTAATAGGAGTGTCTTTTTTAGTAGACACTCTATTGTTTTGTTTTTTTTCTTCCAAAATTTTTTCATTGTTGCTTTGTGAATTATCAAATTTCTTTTCTGGTTTTTTATATGATGAAAAATATTTTGGATTGTAATATGGGTATATAGGTCTGAATGGTGGAAAAATTAAAGACATTTATGTATCTTCCTTATTTGAAAAGTTTTTGTTGTTTTTTATAGTTTCAGCTATTTTACTCATATTTAATAAATTAATGTAACTGTCAAGTTTTTCCTTTTTGTTATCTCTTAAATAAGGTTTTAAGGAACTTAAAAGATTATTTCTTGGATCAGAATTACTGTTTATACTGCTTGAGAGTTTTATAATGGTATTTATATCTATTCCATTTAAATTTGAATTATTATTTTCTTGCTCATTATTATTTTTTGGCTTACTTGTATTTTGAAACATTTTTGAAAAATTTTGTATCATTTCAGGAGAAATTTGCGATATTGCACCATTAATATTTCCACTATCTACCATCTTTTTTATGTTGTTCATTGTATTTTCGTCTAATTCATTATTCAATATAATCACCTTACCTTTATAAATATTATATGTGTTTTTTTAAAAAAGTTTCTTCTTTTTAATATATAAATTTAATTGCATTTTTATTACATTATCTAGGGATATAAGTTTTTAAACTAAAAATAGTCGTAAACACCTAAAAAATGGCAAAAAATACTTGAAAAACTTTGGCTTTGCGTGTATAATATATTGTAGATGTGTTATGTGACCCAATAATATTGTTAATAATAATTGTGTCATATTTGTATATAAAAATATAGGAGGTATTTATTATGCAAAAAAGAATGTTAAAAGTATTAATAGTATTTATATTAATTATGACAATGACAATGTCAAATTTTCTTTTGATTGGTATAAATGTTGTTAATGCTGTTGAACAAAATGTGCAAGACAAAAATACGAGTCATAAAAACATTGAATTTATGGCTTATTTTAAGGATGAACAAGGAAACCATGTATCTAATTGTTCTTTGAAAACTACTGATGCGGATACTAAGTTATATCTTGCTGTTTCAGTAAAACAAGAGGGATATTTTAATGGAACAATAAACTTAAAAGACAGTAATTTTAAGTTTAAAACTGATAATGCTAGTGATAAAGTTTCATCTATAACGGAAAACAGTGTAACACTTCATCAAATTAATGCAAATGATTCAGTAGAAATTGAAATGAGTGTTGAAACTATAAAGGATTCTAGTTATAATATTAACTTAATAAATCAAGAGAGTGTATTGGAGTTATCAGGAACTTATCGCGATAGTAAACAAAAAGATATTAAAGTTACTGGAACTAAAAAAGTTAATTTAAGAATGACAAGTCCATATACTAAAGAAAATAATGGTATTTTCTTGAAGCAAACGGTGTTAACAAATAAAGTTTTAAATTATCAAGGAAATCACCGTGTTGTTCAATTACAAATAGAAACAGGACTAAAAGATAATATGTATCCAGTAAAGACAGAAACTGTGGAATTGCAAGCGCCAATGTTAAATGGTGCATACCCAGAAAGTATGTATGTGCAAACTCCAGAGGCACTTGCTACTAATAGCTTAAAACTTATTGATAATAATCAAGATGAAATTAAATATACATATGATAATAAAACAGGAAAATTAGCTGTGACTGTACAGAATCCAGAAAAAGATGGAAAAGTTGTATGGAATAAATCAGGTGAAGATCGTTATATTGTTACATATGTATTTTCAGATACCTCACAAATAGATGAGCAATCATTAAAGGCAGATGCAAAAATTTCTCTATATGATATAGAGAAAACTGTAATGTCATATAGTAGCGAAATAACACTTCCTTCTGAAGAAATTGATTCTATAGTAAATGTAGATATAAAAAATCAAGAGGATGAAATATATAAAGGAAAATTATATTCAAAAATTGATAAAGAGATCACAGAAAAAATAAATATACAAGTTAATTTAGAAAATATTACTGATAAAATAAGTGTACAAGAAGATTATACAAATATGGGACTATCTAATATATATACTAAAAATATTGTTCTTAACAAAGCAAATTTGTTAGAGATTTTAGGACAAGATGGAAGTTTGAAAATTATTGATAAAAATATAAAGACTGTATTGGCAGATATAAATAAAGATTCACAGAGTGATGAAAATCAAAATATTTCTGTAGTATTACCAGATATGACAAAAGAAATTATAGTTGAAACTACAAAACCGGTAAAATCAGGAATATTACCAATACAAACAACTAAAGTAATAAAGGCAAATGATATTTCAAAAATTAAATCTATTTCTGAAATGCAATATTTTGTACATGCAAGTTATTATATTGGTGATGCTGAAAATAAAATTTCAGATAGTTCTTCAAAGATTATATTAAAAGAAACACAAACTACTGCAACACTAAATATTAATAAAACAGAATTTTCAGCAATGAGAACAAATGAAAATGTAGAATTGCGTGTTACATTAAACTCAAATAGTGAAAAAGATGAATTATATAAAGATCCACATGTTGTAGTTACTTTACCAAAAGAATTTGAAAATATTGATGTGACATCAATAAAACTTTTAAATGATGATAATTTGAAAATAACAAGTGCAAAATTAAATGGAAATTCAATAGATATTCAAATTGACGGTGAGCAGACAGAATATAAAGGTGAGGCAATTGATGGGGCTACAATTTTAATGACAATGAATTTAACAACAAATAAGAAACAGAAAAATGCTGATGAAAAAATAGTTGTTGATTATACTAATAAAAAAGTAATTAATTATGCAGGAGGACAAAATGCAGGAAGAATTGAAGGAGATATTAAAATTGTTTCTTATGCAGGAGTAATTACTACAAACGGAATTAAAGATTATGGAATTGAAACAATAAATAATGACGGAAGTAAAGATGGCAAATTAGCTTTAGCATCTGAGGCAAAAACAACAACTGTTACATCTGAAGTTTTAAATAACCAAGAAACAGTAATGTCTAATGTAAGAATTTTAGGAAGTTTTCCAACTAAGGATGCATTGTCAGAAAATAATTTATCTACAACTGTTCAAGAGTTACAAATATCAGGTATTGATGCTTCTAAAATAAAAGTATATTATTCTGAAAATGCAAATGCAACAGCAGACATATCAAACTCTACAAATGCTTGGCAAGAGAAGATAGATAATAATTCAAATGTAAAAAAATACTTGATTACAGTTAGTAGTTTAGATGTTTCAGAAGATATGAACATAGCTTATAAAATGACTATTCCAGCAAATTTGGAATATAATGCAACGGCAGCAGAAGAATATACTGTATATTATGTTGATTCAAATAATATTGAACAAACTGTACAAGTGCAAAAAATGACATTATCTACAGGAAAAGGTCCAAGTGTGGATACAACATTAAAGGCATTAATAGGTGGTAAAGAATTAGAAGAAGCTAAAGAAGGAGAAAAAATACAATATACAATAACTGCAAAAAATTCTGGTTCTGAAAAAGTCGAAAATTTAACTTTAGTTGGAAGTGTTCCAGATGGAACAGTGTATATCGAAGAAGTAACTCCTTCAACTGAAATGGATGATAAACCACAAGAAAAGAAATTCAATGAAATAGAGGATCAAAAAGAAGTTAAATTCACAGGTATAGCATTGGAACCAGGACAAGAAATATCAAAAACATATATGGTTAAAATTAAAGATGGAGCATCAGAGAAAAAGACGGTTTCTAATAAAATAGAAGTTCAATATGGTGAGGCTAAGAAAGAATCAAATTTAGTAAAAACAAATATAGTAAAAGGAAAAATAGAAATAAGCCTTTCTCCTGCGGAAGCTACAGATACGGTAAAACCTGGATATCAATATAGATATGTAGTTACTGTAAAAAATACAACTAATAAAGAAATAAAGAATATTAAATTACAATTTGAGTTGGAGAATTTTTCTATAAGTCAAATTTTGGCAACAAATAGTGATGGCGATTTGCAATATATTGAAAATACTGATAATTATACAATAAATAAATTAGGAGCTGGAGAAACATCAGAAGTTTCAATATATGCAAGAGTTAATATGTTTACAGATGCTAAGAATAAGCAAGCAAAAATAAATGTTACTGCAAAAATTGATAATGAGGAATATCATTCAAACCAAAAAGAAATGACTGCAGTAGCTCAAATAGTAAATATTAGTAATAAATCTGAAAATGCTGGCCAATATGTAAAGGCTGGAGATGAAATTTCTTATCAAATTACTGTAAGTAACGATGGACAAGATCCTATTACAAGTGTAAATATTAAAGATAATTTATCTTCTTATGAGTCATTGCTATCAATAACATCAGATGGACAAGAATTGTCAACACAAAGTTATACAGAAAATACTGATGAAGATAGTGGTGTGACAAATATAACAATAAATGAACAATTGCAGCCTGGACAGACAAAAAATTATGTTATAAAATCAGCAATAGATTCAGATGCAGAAAATGATCAAGCAGTAGAATTAGCCAATACAGCTGCAGCATATGCATATGATGTGGAAACAGGAAAATCAGAAGTGAGTCATATTTTAGAGCCAACTAAATCTGCAGATATTGATGGAGATGTAACTGGTGATGACGATACTATAGATTCTGGTAATAAAACAAATTCTGATGAAAATAATAGTAAATCTGATGGTAGTCAAACACAAGAAGATTTAAAAATAATCTCTGGTATAGCTTGGTTAGATAAAGATGGAAATGGACAAAAAGATGATGGTGAAGATTTATTACAGGGTATTAAAGTAAGATTGTTTAATACAGAAAAAAATGAATACCAAAAAAATAATAAAAATCAGGAAATAGTAGCAACAACAAATGATAACGGATTCTATACGCTAGCAGATGTTCCACAAGGAAAATATATTGTGGTATTTGAGTATGATAATTCAAAATATGCTTTAACTGCTTATGAAAAAGATGGAGTTGCAGAAAGTAAAAATTCAAAAGTAATTAGTAAAGAAATGAAAATTGATGGTACTGATAAAGAAGTTGGTGTTACTGAAGAATTTACAGTTAAGGATGGACATATTTCTAACATGAACATAGGCTTAAAAGAACGTAAAATATATGACATGAAATTGGAAAAAATGGTTACTAGAGTTGTTGTACAAAATTCAAAAACAACAAGAGCAGTAGAATATCAAGATGCAACTTTAGCAAAAGTTGATTTGGATTCAAAACAATTGAGTAATACAAGTGTAGTAGTGGAATATAAAATAAAAGTTACAAACGACGGTGAAGTTGCAGGTTATATTAAGAAAATACAAGATTATGTTTCTAGTGATTTCAAATTTAGTTCTGAGTTAAATAAAGATTGGTATCAATCAGGATCAGATCTTTATAATAATAGTTTAGCTAATGTTAAATTGGAACCAGGACAAAGTAAAGAGATAACATTAATATTAACAAAGCAAATGACAGAAAATAATACAGGATTAATAAATAATACTGCAGAAATAGCTGAAAGTTATAATGAACAAGGTTTAAAAGATAATGATTCAACTGAAGGCAATAGAGTAAAAGGTGAAGATGACATGGGTTCTGCCGATTTGATTTTAAGTATAAAAACAGGTCAAGTTGTTGAAACAATTTTAGTAATATTATCTACAATAATAATTATTGGAGCAGGAGCTTATATTATAACAAGAAAAGTTTTAAATAAAAAGGTAATATAAAGGAAAGGAGGGAGTAAAATGGAGAGTTTAAATAAGTTAATAAAAAGTGTCATGATTACTTTTGTGATTATGACACTAGGGATAATAATTCCTAATACTGCTACCTTTGCAGCGTCAAGTACAATAACTTGTGATCAAATAAAACAAGGAACTAATGTTGGAAAAAATGTAGTGTTAAGTTTGGATGATTTACATAAACGTTCTGATTTATATTGTATACAATGGAAGTCATCATTGCATTTTGATCAAGTAAAATACGTTGTAAATAAATATGTGAAAATAGAAGGAAATACTGCTACAGATAATAATGGAAATAAAAGTCAAACAACATCAAATGGTAAATTAGCTTATATAATTGCAAAAGGTGATGAGTATTTTAATGCAAGAGGCGGTAAAGACGGAGAATCAGGAGTTTCTATTTATCCATCACAGCAAGCTGTGTGGGGAATAATTAATTACTGGTATCAAGAATCAGGAAAAAAATTAGGAAATTTTGATCAAACTTGGGAAGGCAATAATAGTTGGGGATTGAATCAAGGCGAAATAGGAGATGAAGGAGCAAAGCTATCAGTAGATGCTGACACATATGCTAAAAATATTGGAAAAATTAGTTCTGATACAAAGGTTGAAAACAAAACAAATAAAAATAAAATAACTGTAAAAAGTACAACTGTTGGAAATAAACAATATACAAGAGTAGGGCCATTTAAATATAAATTTTCAGGAAAGATTGAATCTTTATCAGTTAAAGATCAAAATGGAAAAAACATTAGTAATGTAAAATATGGAATTACACAAGGTAAGCAACAAAAATTTGTAAATGTTAGTGGAATAAAGAGTAATAAAAATTTTTATATTTATTTAGAACCAGGTGATAATGTTAGTAAAATTACAGGGCTAACGGGTAAAGTTTCTATTCCAGAAAGTGTTTATAATGCTGAGTTATGGTTTTTAACATGTAATGAACATCAAAATTTATTATTAGTAAAACCAGGTACAGGTAAACAAGAAACAAACTTAAACATTAATGATAAATATGATACTCCTGTTTTTGTGGATTTACAAATTAAGAAAGTTGATGAGGATAATACTAATATACCTTTGAAAGATGTAGAATTTGTTATTTATAATAGAGATTTGAATAAATATGTAAAAAAAGGTAAGGATGCTGCAACTTATGTAAGTAAAAGAGAAGATGCAACTGTATATAAAACAGGCAGTGATGGTAAATTCAAAGTTAAAAATATAGTTACAGGTAATTATTATGCATATGAAATTGCAAACCCAAATGAAGGATATGTTATAAAGAAAGAGCCAGTTTCATTAAAAGTTGGAGCAGAAGCAGGAAGAGAGCGTATTATAAAGAATAAATTTGAATA
>CAJKVD010000003.1 GCA_905203195.1 uncultured Clostridium sp.
TATAGTTCCAGGAAGAAATATAGAATTAAACAAAAGCAAAAATCCACCTTCAGCCCCCAAACCAGCGCCAGGAGTAGGAATAACAGCCATAACTAATACTAAAAAAGCCTGTAGAGGAATAATTTGCCAAAAACCAATTCCAAAATTGCCAAAAGCACGATAAACCATATAAGTAATAGAAAAATTAGCAAAATTTTGTAAAGTAGAAGCGATAAACATCTTTAAAATCATAGCCTTTTCAGAGCGAATAATTTTAAATTGATCTCTAAAATTATCAATACTATTGGAAAAATTTTCAATAACATCTTCAGTATGTTTTAAAATCTTAATCATTCCTAAAAAGCGAATAATAGGATTAACAATAGAAGTAATAGCTTTTTTATTAAATCCAGCTAATATAACAGCAGAAATACCAATTAAATTCATAGAAAAACCAACAATAGCAAGCCATAAAAAATTTTGTAAAGACTTAGAAAAAAAGTCAAACTCAAAAATAACAACTATAAAAGTAAATAACAATAAAGAAGATTGAGCAACAACAAATTTTACAGCCATAGCAGATAAAGAATCACTAACACGTTTTCCAGTTTTATTAAGTTCATATGCTTGCATAGGCTGACCACCTGTGGAAAAAGGAGTAAGATTATTAAACAATTGACCAATCATATTTACCTTAAAAGAATTAGAAAATTTCTGATTAGGATACATCTTTTTTATAGGCAAATGTAGGGCATAAGCTTCTGAAAACCACTGTATCAGCAAACATACAAAGCCAGCAATAACCCAAGAATAATTAACATGTGTTAAAACATTAACAATATTATCAATTCCATCAACTGAAATCATATATATGATTAAAGCAATAAAAATAATAGCAATAAGAACAAAATTAAAAGCCATCTTTTTCTTGTTTTGCTTATCAATATTAACATTCAACTCATTAATATCTGAGTTTTCTTGAAACTCACTATTTTTCTCTTCCAAAATAAAGTCCTCCTACAATAAAATCCGTGTAATGAAATAAAATAAAATATAAACATCACACGGAACTATATACACTATATAATATTATTGATTATTTGTCAAATTTTCTAAATTCAAAAGTTCTTGCCATCTAGCATCAACTTCTTTTTGAAATTCATCAATCATCCATTCATTACCAGGTTTAAACATATGTTTAAAACGTTTTTGAGGTCTCAAAAATTCTTCTATAGGAAGTTTTTTAGCAGGTTTATAAGTAATATGATAAACACCATTAATAACTTCATATAAAGGCCAGTAACAAGTATCAATAGCCAATTTATTAATAGCCATTAAATCTTCTGTAGCATAGCCCCAACCTCTAGGACAAGGAGATAAAACATTCAAAAATGTTGGCCCTTCTGTATAAATAGCCTTTTCTGATTTCTCATATAAATCTTTAAAATTCATAAAAGCAGCAGTTTGAGCAACATATGGCAAATGATGGCCAACCATAATTTTTGCCAAATCCTTTCTAGCTTGCATTTTACCAGGTATAACAGAACCAGCAGGAGATGTAGTAGTATCAGCAAACTTTGGAGTTGCAGAAGAACGTTGAATACCAGTGTTCATATAAGCACCATTATCATAACAAACATAAGTCATGTCATGACCTCTTTCCATAGCACCTGATAAAGATTGCAAACCTATATCATATGTACCACCATCTCCACCAAAAGCAACGAATTTAGTATGTTTATCATCTGGTAATTTACCTTGTCTTCTTAAAGATTTATAAGCTGCTTCAACACCAGAAAGTGTAGCACCTGCACACTCGAATGCAGTATGAATAAAAGAATCTGTCCAAGCAGTATAAGGATAAATAAAAGTAGAAACCTCCATACAACCAGTTGCATTAGCAACAACAGCATGATCCTCTTCTTTTAAAGCTCTCATAACCATTCTGGCAACAACAGGAGCACCACAACCTGCACACATTCTATGACCTTCTGTAAATCTTGAAGGTTTATTTGCAACAACATCTTTTACATTATAAGCCATCTAATTTTCCTCCTTTCTTAAACCTAAATAACGATAAGGATTTTCAACTTTACCATTTTTAGCAATTTCGATTAAGTCAGTATAAACAGAATTAATTTCTTTAGTTGTAGTATCTCTACCACCAATACCATAAACATAATTAACTAAAGGAACATGTTTATCTGCAACATACATACTAGATGTAACATCCTCAAATAAAGCACCACCAATAGCATTTAAAGAATCAGCTTTATCCAAAACAGCAACAGCTTTACAATTAGCTAATGCTTTAGCAACTTCTTCTCCAGGGAAAGGTCTATACACTCTAATTTTTAATAAACCAGCTTTGATACCTTTTTCTCTTAATTCATCAACAACAGCCTTTGTAGTTCCAGCAGTCGAATTCATGCAAACAATAGCAATATCACTATCATCTAATTTATATTCCTCAAAAAGACCATAATGTCTGCCAGTCCATTTTTCAAAATCTTTGCTAACTTCCAAAATAACATTTTTAGCAGCCTTCATAGCTTCACCTTGTTGAGCTTTATGTTCGAATAAATAAGCTTGTAAATCAAGAGGACCAATTGCAATAGGTTCTTTATCATTTAATAAATAATGTTCAGGATGATATTCACCAACAAATTTTTTAACTTCACTATCTTCTTCTAACTCAATATTTTCAATAGAATGAGAAGTAATAAAACCATCTTGACAAACCATTAAAGGTAATCTAACATTTTCATTTTCAGCAATTCTATGAGCCATTAATAAATTGTCATAAGCTTCTTGATTATTTTCAGAAAATAACATAATCCAACCAGCATCTCTAACACCCATAGCATCAGAATGATCACAATGAATATTTAAAGGACCTGAAACAGCACGGTTTACTAAAGATAGAACTATAGGAAGCCTTAAACTTGAAGCTATGTAAATCATTTCCCACATTAAAGATAAACCATTAGCAGATGTTGCAGTCATAGCTCTTGATCCTGCAGCTTCCGCACCAATACAAGCGCTCATAGCACTATGCTCACTTTCTACAGCAACAAATTCAGTATCAACTACACCATTTGAAACAAATGTAGAAAAATATTGAGGAATTTCTGTAGATGGAGTAATAGGGAATGCAGCAACAACATCTGGATTTATTTGTTTCATAGCAGTTGCAGCAGCTTCATTACCACTTAATCTTTCACGAATACTCATTTTATACACCTTCTTCCCTCATTGTAATAGCTCCAAAAGGACATACTTTTGCACATACTCCACAGCCTTTACAATAATCAAAATTAAAATCTTTTCTTTTTAAAGTTTCTTTATCAACTGGAATAGAATCTTCTGGACAAACAGGGAAGCATAAACCACACTGTTTACATTTCTCTTCATCAAAAACAGGGCGCATACTTCTCCAATCACCAGTTTTAAATTCTCTGGCATTTCCAGCTGTATAAATATCTCCACCAATTGTCAATTTTTCCATTGGGGTTTTATTATTAATTTCAGTCATTTTACAAACCTCCTTCTAAATGTAATATATATGAAATTAAATTTTATGCACTTCATTAAGAGCCATTTCAATAGCTTTCATATTGCCATCTATAACTTCAGGCTTCTTAGCAAATTTATGCTTAAAAGAACCTTTCATATCATTTATGAAATCTTCATCATTCATTATTTTACTAACTTTAACAATAGCTGCAAGCATAGGAGTATTTGGAAAATATCTTCCTAAAGTTTCCATAGATACTTTTCTTGCATCAATTGTATAAATATTACCTTGATAACCTTTTAAAACACTTTTTAAATATTCAGGTGATTTTGTTGTGTTAATAACAATGGCACCATCAGATTTTAATCCAGCAGTTACATCAACAGATTCCAAAAGGGTATCATCAACAACGACTACATAATCAGGTTCATAAATATTACTATGTATAGTTATTGGTTTACTACTAATTCTGTTATATGCCGTAATAGGAGCACCCATTCTTTCAGGACCATATTCAGGAAATCCTTGAATATATTTCCCAGTATTAAATGCAGCATCTGCTAATAGTAATGATGCAGTTTTAGCACCTTGACCTCCTCTACCATGCCATCTAATTTCTATTAAGTCTTGCATAACAATGCCTCCTTTTCATTTAAATTTGATAGCTTTAGTATATGACTAAATAGTATTAGTGTCAAGGGATTTTGAAAAAAATGACCAATAGGAAGGTAGCAAAAAAGAAGTAGTTAATAACTACTTCTTAAAATTAAATTGATTAATTAGAGTCTACATCAGTTTCTTTATTCTTTTTAGATTTAGGAACTACAATATTTGTAGGCTTTTTATTACACTTAGGTCTTTCATTTTTTAAATGTTCGTAAACAGGAGAAATTTCTAAATCTTTACCATCACCAGAAACAATTGTTAATTTTTTATTTTTTTCACTCATAAAGGAACCTCCTCTTTATTTAAAATTATAATATCATAAAAGAATAAAAAGAGCAATAGAATTAGAAGAATTTCAGTTATTTAGATATTGATTTTGACTTAATATTATGTTAAAATGAAATATATTAAAAAGCAAAAAAGAAAAAGAAGGGAGATAGGCATGGAAAAAGAAGAAATAAAAGCAATAATAGAGTCAATCCTATTCGCAGCAGGAAAAGAAGTGAATATACAAGAAATTTCAATGGCATTAGAAAAGCCGAAAGAAGAAATAGAAAACATAATAAAAGAAATGCAAGAAGAAAATAAAAATCAAAGAGGAATAGAAATAATAAAAATGGAAGAAAACTATCAATTAGTAACAAAAAAAGAATATTATAAATATATATATCCAATAATTGATAAAAGAGCAAAACCAAATTTATCAAATGCAGCAATAGAAACTCTAGCAATAATAGCCTATAACCCAAGAATAACAAGAGCAGAAATAGAATCAATAAGAGGAGTAGAAGCAAGTGCATGTTTATACAAATTAAGAGAATATGAATTAATAGAAGAAGCAGGAAAAGCAGATCTCCCCGGAAAACCAATGACATATAAAACTACACATAAATTTTTAAAAATGTTTGGTTATACATCATTAGATGAATTACCAGAATTGCCAAAATACAAATTGGATGAAAATAAGCAAATAGTAATAGATGAGTTAATAGAAGATAATGCAGAACAAAATAAATAAAAAGAAAAGAGGAAAATAAAATGAAATTATCACAAACAGGTATGGGAAATACAAAGTTAAACAATATAGATGAAATGTATCCAGGACAAAGCATTTTGCTACAAACAGGACAACTAGTACAATATGGAGCAGGACTTTTTGGATATAACACAATACCATTATTAGTAAGAAGAAACATAGAAAAAATAATAATAGACACATTAAATGAACATGGATGTATAGAGGTATTATTACCAACATTACAACCAGACACTATTTGGAAAAACTCAGGAAGATATGATCAATATGTAGATGAAGGAACAATGCTTATAACAGAATCAAACAAAGGAATATTTTGTTTAGCACCAACAGGAGAAGAAGCAATGGTAGAATTTGCTAAAGAAAAATTAAAATCATACAAAAATTTACCAGCTACATATTATCAAATAGGTGAAAAATACAGAAACGAAATAAGAACAAGAGGATATTTATTAAGAGGAAAATCATTCCCAATGCTAGATGCATACAGCTTTGACTTAGATGCACAAGGAATGCAAGAATCATACGAAAACGTAAGAAAAGCGTTTCTAGAAATATTTAAAAAAATAGGACTAAAAGTAATACCAATCGTAGCAGACAATGGAGCAATGGGAGGAAAAAAATCAGAAGAATTCATGCTAATATCAGAGCAAGGAGAAGACAAAATACTATATGATGAAAACACAAAAATAGGACTAAATACAGAAATATTAGAAAAAGAAAATTATCAAGAATATCTAAAAGATGAATATGGAATAGAAGACATATCTAACTTTAAAGAAATAAGAACAATGGAATTAGGGCATATATTCCAATTAGGAACAAGATATTCAGAAATGATGAATGGAAAATATATAGGAAAAGATGGAAAAGAGTCACTATACTACATGGGATGTTATGGAATAGGAGTAAGTAGAACATTAGCTGCATTATATGAACACTGTTTAATAAATGATGAAAAATGGGGACCATGTGGATTTGTATTACCAGAATCAGTAGCACCATTTAAAATACAAATAGTACCAAAAATGGAAAATGCAGAAAAAGTAGAATTAGCAACAAAATTATATGAAATATTAAAAGAAAAAAATATAGGAGTAATTATAGATGACAGAGAAAACATCACAATAGGAGCAAAAATGAAAGATTGTAAAGTTTTAGGAACACCATATTTAGTTGTAATTGGAGACAAACAAGAAGGCGAAAAAGTAGAACTAGAAAATATGAAAACAGGAGAAAAAGAAATCATAACAATAGAGCAATTATTAGAAAAATTAAAATAATGAATGGAGGTAGCATATGAAATATTATGATAAATCAATGTATCAAACAGAGCAACATGTAAGAATTATAGTTACTATTTTAATAGCATTTATTATTGGTTTTTTAATAGGATATTGGTGTAGAGGAACAGAAATAATAAAAACAGAAGACAGAAATCAAGCTATAAATGTAATACAAGAAAATAGTACAAAATAAATACAAAAAAATCCTTATAGGAAATCTATTAATTTTAAGTTCCCTATAAGGATTTTTTTGTATAATTAGAATTCACAATTTTTAGGTGTTCTAGGAAAAGGAATAACATCACGAATATTTTGCATACCAGTCAAATACATAATAGCCCTTTCAAAACCTAAACCAAAACCAGCGTGATTGCAACTACCATATTTTCTCAAATCTAAATACCAACCATATTCATCAAGAGGCATATTTAATTCTTTCATACGAGTAACAAGCTTATCATAATTTTCCTCTCTTTGACTACCACCAATAATTTCACCAATACCAGGAGCCAATAAATCAGCAGCAGCAACAGTTTTACCATCTGGATTTTGCTTCATATAAAAAGCCTTAATATCTTTAGGATAATCAGTAACAAAAACAGGTTTTTTAAACACTTTTTCACATAAATATCTTTCATGTTCTGTTTGTAAATCAATACCCCAAGAAACTTTAAATTCAAACTCATCATTAGCTTTTTCCAATTCTTTAATAGCGTCAGTATAAGTAATTCTACCAAAATCAGAATTAATAACATTATGCAATCTATCTAATAAAGTCTTATCAATAAAATTATTAAAAAATTCCATTTCTTCTGGACATTTTTCCAAAACTGTAGAAAAAATAAATTTAATCATATCTTCAGCTAGATCCATATCATCTTTTAAATCAGCAAAACAAATTTCAGGTTCAACCATCCAAAACTCAGCAGCATGTTTAACAGTATTTGAATCTTCAGCACGGAAAGTAGGGCCAAAAGTATAAACATTACGAAAAGCCATAGCATAAGTTTCAGCATTTAATTGACCACTAACTGTTAAATGAGCAGGCTTTCCAAAAAAGTCTTTAGAAAAATCAACAGAACCATCTTCATTTTTAGGAACATTGGCCAAATCAAAAGAGTTAACATTGAACATTTCTCCAGCACCTTCTGCATCACTTGAAGTTAAAAGTGGAGTATTTACATATACAAAACCACGTTCTTGAAAGAACTGATGAATAGCATATGCAAGCACACTTCTAACACGAAAAACAGCATTAAAAGTATTACTTCTTGGACGAAGATGAGCAATAGTTCTCATATATTCAAATGAATGTCTCTTTTTTTGCAAAGGATATTGATTATCACTTAAATTAAAAATTTCTACAGTATTTGCATGAATTTCAAAAGGTTGTTTAGCATTTTCAGTAACTACTACAGTTCCAACAACTTTAATTGAAGAACTAATAGTTAATTTTGAAACTTCAGCAAAGTTTGATAAATCACTATTAAAAACAACCTGTACATTCTTAAAAAAAGAACCATCATTAATTTCTATAAAACCAAAATTTTTAGAAGCTCTAACGGTTTTAACCCATGCTTCTACTGTTACTTCTTTATTTTCATAATCTTTAAAATTTTTATATAAATCTTTTAAAACAAGATTTTCCATATTAAAACATTCCTTTCTTGAGGCAAAATCCTCTTTATATTGCTAAGATTATACAGCATACACGTAAAAAAATCAATAGGAAAAGATATCTTTCACTTTTTACGTAAACAAAACATAAGATATACAAAAAACGTAAAAGGGGGAAAACCAATGTCAAGTTACATAATAAAAGGAGGAAACAAGCTAGAAGGAACAGTAAGAATATCGGGCTCAAAAAACGCATCATTGCCAATAATAGCAGCAACAATATTAAACAAAGGAACCACAACATTATACAATATACCAAACATACAAGACACACAAATGATGTATGAAATAATAAAACTACTAGGAGGAAAAGTACAAAAAAAGAAAAACAAAGTAATAATAAACACAAGCAACATAAATAAATATGAAATACCAGATACACTAATGCACAAAATGCGTTCATCAGTAATAATAGTAGGAGCAATAATAGGAAGATACAAAACAGCAACATTCACATATCCAGGAGGATGTGAAATCGGTTCAAGGCCAATAGACTTACACTTAAAAGCATTTGAAAAACTAGGAATCCATATAAATCAAAATTATGGGAACATAACATGTAATGCAGAAAAAATAATAGGAAACAAAATAGACTTTGACTTTCCAAGTGTAGGGGCAACAGAAAATGCAATATTAGCAAGTATATTAGCAGAAGGAAAAACAACAATAACAAATGCAGCAAGAGAACCAGAAATAATAGACTTACAAAATTTTCTAAACAAAATGGGAGCGAAAATAAAAGGCGCAGGAACAAACGAAATAGAAATAGAAGGAGTAAAGAAATTAAAAGAGATAAGTTACAACATAATGCCAGACAGAATAGAAGCAGGAACGTTTTTATGTTTAGCAGCAATAACTGGAGGAAAAATCAAACTAGAAAAAACAAATCCAAACCATTTAACACCAATAATAGCAAAACTAGAAGAAGCAGGATGTGAAATAAAAACAAAAAAGGAAACTATTGAAATACGGCAGTCCTAAAAAATTAAAAGCAATAGATATAAAAACAATGCCATACCCAGGATTTCCAACAGATATGCAATCAATAATGGCAGCAACATTTACAATAGCAAAAGGAACAACAATAGTTGTAGAAAATATATTTGAAAACAGATACAAATATGTACAAGAATTAAACAAGATGGGAGCAAAAATAACAGTAGAAGGAAAAAGTGCAATAATCAGAGGAGTAAGAAAAATATATGGAGCAACTGTAAAAGCAACAGATCTAAGAGGAGGAGCAGCACTAGTACTAGCAGGATTAGCAGCAAAAGGAACAACAGTAGTCGAAAATATAGAATATATACTAAGAGGTTATGAAGATTTTGACAAAAAAATAAGAGCATTAGGCGGAAACATAGAAGTAACAGAAATATTATAATAAATTTATATCAAAAAAACAAAAAAAAATACAAAAAAGTATAGAAAAAAGCAACATATATGTGTTAAAATAGAAAAAGCAAAAAAAGAGTTAGTCTAAAAAGGGAGGAATAAGGTTGGAAAATAATTAAAATTTTCCAACCAAGTTTGCACCTAAAGAAAGGAATGGGATAAACAATGAGAACCAAAAAGCCAAAACATTCAAATAAAAAAGCAAACTTATATTATGAACAAGAATTCCAACTAGAGCAAGACAGATTAAACAACGTAGACAAGAAAAAAATAAAAGAAAGAGAAAAAAGAATAAAACAAATAAACAAACAAAAATCAAAAGAAGAAGAAAAATTCGACTTTGACACAGAAACAGTAATTGGAATGACAAACAAAAATAATCAAGCAAAGAGAAGAGAAATACAAAAACAATTCGATAAAAAAGAGAGAATAAAGCAAAAACGAAAAAGAAAGATAAAAAAATTTTTAAAATGGACAAGTTTAATATGTATAATAGCAGGAGGAACAACATTTGCACTAGTATCACCAATATTTAACATACAAGAAATCAAAGTAACAGGAAACAACCAAGTAAATGCTGACACAATAATAAGTATATCTGAATTAAGTAAAGAACAAAATATATTCAAATTTTTTAAAAACAAAGTAATACGGAAATGTAGAAACAAACCCATATGTAGAAACAGCAAAGGTAAAAAGAAAATTACCAAATAAAGTAGAAATACAAATAGAAGAAAGAGAAAGAAACTTTAATATAGAATTTATGAATGGATATGCATACATAAATAATCAGGGGTACATATTAGAAGTATCACAAGAAAAATTAGATCTACCAGTAATACAAGGAATAAAAACTTCAGAGGAAAAAATTGTAGCAGGAAACAGATTAGAAAAAGAAGATTTAGAAAAATTAGAAACAGTAATATCAATTACAAATATATGGAAAAACAATGACATAGAACAAAAAATAACAAGTATAGATATAACTAACAAATTAGAATACACATTATATGTAGAAGAAGAAAAACAAAAAATATATTTAGGCGATGAATCTAATCTAAACAACAAAATACTATGGGCACAAGCAATAATGAAAGACAATAAAGGAATAGAAGGAGAAATATATGTAAATGGAGAATTGAATGATAAATTTAAACCAAGATTTAAACAAAAAGTATAAAAATAATACACATTAATGGAAGGAATGTGATATAAATGAATAAAAAAGTAAAAATAGGAATTGTTCTAGGAGTTATGTGCTTTGCATTAACATTAGGAATATGCATACAAATAAAAACAGTAAAGCAATACAGTACAAAAGTAGGGCAAAACTATGATCAAAACAATCTAAGAGCAGAAGTATTAAAATACAAAGAAAGGTATGAAAATAAAATAAAAGAAATAGATAAATTAGATAATGAATTACAAACAAAAATAGAAGAAGCTTCAAACAAGAATCAAAATTTAGAAGATGCAAAAAATCAAATACAAAAAGCAAATAAATTAATAGGATTATCAGAAGTAACAGGACCAGGAGTAACAATAACTTTAACAGATAGCAAAATAGATGCAAGTAGTGTTATAGATGCAAGTTCTTTAATAGTTCACAATTTAGATATATATTACATAATAAACGAATTAAAAAATGCAGGAGCAGAGGCAATATCTGTAAATGATCAAAGAGTGGTTCCTACAACATCTATAGAATGTGGAGGAAACATAATAACAATAAATGGACAAAAAATAGGATCACCATTCACAATAAAAGCAATAGGACTACCAGAAAACTTAGCAAACCTAAATAGAGCCGGAGGATATTTATCATATATGAAAAAAGCAAGTATAGGAGTTGAACTAAAAAAATCAAACAATATAATTATACCAAAATATACAGGAATCATTAATTACAAATATGCAAAAAGTATAGAAGAAAAATAATTTATAGGTAGTTATTTAAAAACCTAAATATACAAAAAAGGAGTAATGACATTTGAAACAAATAAAAAAAGGAAAAATAACAGTTACAATTACAGTAGGAATTGCATGTTTAGCATTAGCAACAGTTATGTTTATGCAATTCAAAATGGTTAATCAAACAGATATAAATGAATTAGAAGTTATGAGAGAAGATGAACTAAGAACAGAATTAGCAAATTGGAAAGCAAAATATGAAGAAGCGGAAAATCAATATCAAGAAAAAACAAAAAAACTAGAAGATTACAATAAAACAGAAGCATCTGAAGAAGAAACAGAAGGGTTAGTAAAAAACGAACTAGAACAAGTAAATTTGATTTTAGGAAAAACAGATGTAGAAGGTCAAGGAATAACAATAACATTACAGGAAAACAAAGATGCAGAGGCAGGAATAACATCAGATAACCTAAACATGATAGTAAATGAATTAAAAGAAGCAGGAGCAGAAGCAATATCAATAAATGATGAAAGAATTATAAATATGACAGATATAGTGTCTGTAAATGAAAATACAGTAACAAGAGTAAATCAACAAAGAGTTGTGTCACCATATGTTATAAAAGCAATAGGAAACCAAACATATTTAGAAGGAGCAATATCAGGAAATGGCGGAGAAGGAGACAAATTAGAAAAACTAGGACACACTGTTAGCATTACAAAATCAAATAAAATACAAATAAAAAAATATAACAAAGAATTAACAACAAATTATATAAAAGAAAATTAAGAAAGAGGTGGAAAAAAATGGTATTATTAGCGATTATAATAGGCTGTGCAATAGGAGCAATTATAGGAATTAATGCACCAACAATATCTTACACATATTCAAGTTATCTAGCAATTGCAATTGTAGCAGCATTAGACTCTGTATTTGGAGGAATATCATCAGTGATAAACAAAAAATTTGATATAAAGATTTTTATTTCGGGATTTTTTGGCAATGCAATATTAGCTATATTATTAACAATATTAGGTCAAAAACTAAATGTAGATATATACTTAGCAGCAATAGTAGTATTTGTATGGAGAATGTTTAGCAATTTAGGAATTATTAGAAGATATTATGTCGAAAAATGGACTGAACAAATAAAAAAAATAAAAGAAAGAAAAACCACAAGTGAAAATAAGGAGTAAACTTAGAGCCAGAATGGATGCAAAAACAATATTACAGAAACATTACAACAATATTACAAAAATATAACAAAAATATAACAATTTCTATTGACATTTTTTTAAAAATGTAATATAAATACTCTATAAAAATTGATACAAAAAATGGAGGAATTAACTTGGCAATCGGTGATATTATAGTTGGCGTAGACATAGGAACAACAAAAGTTGCAACAGTTGTTGGAGAAGTTAATAATTTTGGGCAAATAGAGATAATAAGCAATACATCATATAAATGTAGTGGCTTTAAAAAAGGGAAAATTATTAATGAAGATGAAATAACATTAAGTCTTGCCAAAACAATAAAAGATGCTGAAGAAGAAACAAATTTAAAAATAAATTCTGCATATGTAACAATACCAGGAAAGCAAGTAACAATCGTACAAAATA
>CAJKVD010000004.1 GCA_905203195.1 uncultured Clostridium sp.
CCTAATAAATAATCGATTGACACATTAAAAATTGTTGATAATTTTTTTAGTGCTTCAATATTTGGTTCTCTCATATCTAATTCATATTTTGATATTGCTGCAGGTTCTACTCCCAATTTAGTAGCAATATCTTTTTGAGTAAATCCATTTTTTTCTCTTAAATACTTTATTCTTTCTCCGTTTGTCATAGTTTTTGCTCCTTCTTAATTTATGTATAAATTCTATCATATCCATTTTGGAAAGTCAATAATTGCCGAGAAATAAATATTTTTTACAAAAAAGTTTTAGAAAGTTTAAAAAATTTTGAAAAAGGTATTGACATTATATCCATTTTGGATTATTATATAAATATCCAAAACGGATATAGATAAATTTGAAAGGAGGAATGCAATTAAAAGTGAAAATATAAATATAAGATTTATTTTTTTACTTATCAAGTATCCAAAATGGATTGATAAAATTTCGAAGGAGGACAAATTTATGAATGAAAGTTTTAGTGAAGAACTTAAGAAGGAATTAGTAAAACAAGCTATAAAAAGCTTAGATGACCCATTTAAAATGCTAACTGTAAAAGATGTAGCAAAAGATCTATATATGGGAGAAAACAAAACAAACGAAATATTTAATCGTGCAGATTTCCCATCTGTTAATATAGGCAAAACTAGAAAAATACAAAAGATAGCCTATATTTTATGGAAGATGGAAAAAAGGATTGATGTTATATGAGAAATATAAAAAGCATTTATACAAAAGCACACTTTGGCGAGCAGACTTTTGCACAAATGCCACATAAAGATATTCGCAATCTTTATAAGAATAGTATATCATTTTTCCTTATATTTAACAATAGAAAATTAAGTAGAAATACTAGAAAGCGAGTAAAATATGGAAAAAACAAAGAGATATTATTGGATAAAATTAAAAACAGATTTCTTTAATTTAGCTGAAATAGATTTTTTATTATCACAAAAAGATGGTTGTCAATATATAGTTTTATACCAAATGCTATGTTTACAAACTGCTAATAATAATGGTGAATTAGCATCAAGAGTTGGAGAAATGATTATTCCATATGATCCAGATAAGATAGCAAGAGATACTAAATATTTTAGTAAAGATACTGTTATTGTAGCTATGGAATTATTTAAAAAACTAAATTTAATATATACAGATGATGGAATTTGCTTAAAAATAGCAGGATTTGAAAATATGGTAGGTAGTGAAACTGGTTGGGCAAAACAAAAAAGAGAACAGAGAGAAAAGCAAAAATTATTAAGTGGACAATGTCCACCAAATAGTCCACAAGAGATAGATATAGATAAAGAGTTAGATATAGAGATAGATGAAGATATAGAAAGTGATGGATTGAATGATAGATTAAAGTTAATTAATTTAAAATTAAATAAAGCAAAGCTAGTTCAAGAGGAAACAACAGAATACAATGCGATTTTCAATCAAAAGAAAATATATATTCAAAACACAGAATATTTACCAGAAAATCTATTAACACAAATAAAATTATATCAATCAGCAATCAAAAGATTATATGATAATAAACAAGCTGAATTATTAGAAAAAGTTACTTTACCAATACTAGAGAAAGTATTTGGTAATATCTTAAAAAATAAAAATATTGAAAACATAATAGAATATTATATTTCAAGTTTGGTTAATGAACTTGCAAAATAGGAGGTCAAGGTTATGAAGAAAAAAAGAAGAAGAGGAAATGGCGAAGGTACAATATTTGAAGATAAGAAAAATAAAAGATGGATAGGTCAATACATATCAGGAATATCTTCAGAAGGAAAAGCTATTAGAAAATCAGTATATGGAAAAACTCAAAAAGAGGTTTTAAATAAATTAAATGAGATTAAATATAAAATGAATAATGATATGTATGTAGAGAAAAATGGAATTGAATTAGTAAAAATAATGGAGGATATAAGACAAGAAAAACTTGCGTCAAATACAATTTCTGGTGGTCAATATGCTAGATTAAAATGGACTATCAATAAAATTAAAAATAGCAAAATTGGAAATATGAAAATACAAGATATAACAAAAGATGATATTCAAGAATTTTTAAATTCTGTAAAAGATTTAAGTGATTCATATATTAAGAAACTTTATGAACAATTTGTACAAGCATATCATAGAGCAGAAATCAAAAAATACATTTCTTATAACCCAATGTATGAAGTTATAAAACCAAAAAGTAATAAGCAAACTAAAGTTGTGGAAGCTTTAGAAATTAATGTACAAAAGGAATTTACACAATATTTAAATAAAGTTTCAATAGAAGAACAACCATATAAAAATATATTTTTAATCCAAATGTATATGGGACTTCGAATTGGAGAAGTGTTGGCATTAAGCAAAGAACATATTGATTTAAAAAATAAAGTTTTATATGTTAAGAGGACACTCACAAATGACAAAGAATTTGCAATTATTTTAGGAAATAAGACAAAAACATATTCAGGTAATAGAACTTTACCTATACCAGAATTTATAGTACCTATTTTTGAAGAACAACTAAAATATACAAATGAAAATTTGCACAATTTAATATTTACAAATAATAATAGTTATATAAGAACATCTGCAATTAATAAAGAGCTAAAAAGAATTTTCAAAGAGGAATTAAATGTAAATTCTAAAAATATTAGTACACATTGTTTAAGACACACTTATGGAACAAGATGTATTGAAGCAGGAATGACAGCAGTCGTTTTGCAAAGATTAATGGGACACAAAGATGTAACTGTAACTTTAAATACATACACATCTGTGTTCAATAGATTTAAAGAAGATGAACTTGAAAAAGTAAATACTTATTTAAATAATAATCAATTAAATTTTGTAAATAACAGTAATTAAATACCAAATATATTATAGTATTGCAAGCTTCCTATTTGTAAGTACAAGTACTACAAATAGAGCTTGCAAAATTGGGAGAACCCAACCCCCTTTAATTTGTTTTAGGGTAAATCAAGGAGGAATACAATGCCCAAAGATAAAAAAATAAATATACGATTAACAGAAAAAGAAAAAAGCATAATTGAATCAAAAGCAAAGAAATGTAATATGACAATTACAAAATTTATTGTAAGTTCTTGTTTAAAAGATAAAATTATTATTGTAAATGGATTAGATAAAGTAGATGTAGAACTTAGAAGAATAGGAAATAATATAAATCAGTTAACAAGACTCGCAAATGAAAAAATAATTACAGTAGTTGACTTGAAAGAACTGCGAATGGAAGTGAATAACATATGGCAATTATTGAAGCAATTAGTTCAAAAGCAAATTTAAAAACAATTATAAATTATGTTACGCAAGACAAGAAAACAAATGCTAATTTGATAACAGGGAAAGATTGCTTAGCTGAAAGTAGTTTAGAAGAAATGTTATATACAAAAGAATTATATAACAAGAATAATGGCAGACAGTATATTCATATTATTCAATCATTTGACCCAAAAGATAATTTATCTGCAGAGCAAGTTCATAATACAGGTATTAGATTAGCAGAAAAATTCAATGGATACCAGGTATTAGTCGCAACACATATTGATAAAAAACATTTGCATAACCATTTAGTTGTAAATTCAGTTTCATTTGAAAATGGATATAAAATACAAATGAGTAAAAAGAATTTACAAGATTTAAAAGATTATTCAGACAAGTTGTGTTTGGAAATAGGAGCTTCAGTTATACCTAAAAAAGAAAACACACAATACATAAAAAGAAATGAATACAGAGTTGCTGAACAAGGTAAGAGTTGGAAATTTAAACTAATAAATGCAATTGATTTATCTCTAGCAGAAAGTAGTAACAAACAGGAATTTATAAAATCAATGAACAAGTTAGGTTATCAAGTTAATTGGACTGATACTAGAAAATATATTACATATACAACACCTGAAGGCTATAAATGTAGAGATAATAAATTATATGAAGAAAAATATACAAAAGGAGTAATGGAAAATGAATTTAGAAGAATTAAAGAAGAACAATCAAATAGTACAAGACAGTCAAGTAATTCCATCAATAGTAAAGATGAATTATTATCTATTAGAACCAGAGATAATAAAGGATTTATATCAAATGGAACAAGCAATAGTAGAAGATATTACAATTATGAAAAAGAAAGTTCAAGATACACAGGAATGTTTATTAAAGGACAATATAAGAATGAACGAGGAAATGAAGAAATTAGTAGAGGAAAAAGCGAAAGATCAATTTTACAATTTGAAACGAGAATTGAAACAAACGGAAGAAGAACAGAAAAGCAAAATTTCCAAAATAAAATGGAAAACGGGGTTAGTAACATTCTTGGTGGGATTATTGCTATCAGCAATATGGTTTCTAACTCACAAGTAAATAATAGACCTAAACGAAGAATTAGAAGATATAGAACTTTATCAAAACAAGCTATGAAAGAATATGCAATGAAGAAAGCTAATTCTAGTAGTTTTGATTGGTATGAAGATGAGGAAGAAATGTAATAAATTTATAAAAAATTAGAAGCATATATTTTTTTATTTTATTTTAAATTTAAATGCTTGATATTACATAAGTGATATGATAAAATTTCTATGGAAATATTAAATATAATTCTGCAAGAAATAAGTAAATTGATATTTTTTGAAAGGGAACAAAAGAATAAAAGGAAAAGGAGTTAAATACATGGGATTTTATTGTAAAGAAGACCAGTTACAGTTTGAAAAGAGTTATGTAGAAATATTAAAATTATTTGGAGAAGGAAATAAAAGTATAATAACAGCTTTTAATAATAGATTAAAAGAGGTTAATACATATCCAGGTGAATATTCAGATAGCGATGTAAACTCTGTTACACCTGGAAAGACTGGTTATGAGAATAATCCTAATAGTAGAATATATATAAAATTAATAGGTTTTGATAGAAGTAGTTGCTCTAAAGCTCAAACCCAACATTACTTTAGCCATGAAACTAGTCATGCTTTTTCAGTTGCTGCACAGGATGTATTTTCAAATAGACAAAGAGCGGGAATTGGTAATTATAATATTCCTTATTTTTATACTACAAGGATTGGAAATTCCGAGTATCTAGGAATAAGTGGAAGTATTTACAAGAAATTGCAACCTAATGAAATAGAAAATGTAATATATGGAGGGGGATTTTGTGAGGTAATGACAGATTTATTTGCGGTAGCATCCAGGGTTGCATCAAGTCCAGATATGAAAAATCAAGGAATAACTGTTGATACAGTCTTAAAAAAACCAAACAAAGAATGGAATAAAGAAAGAATAATATCAGGATATTTTGCAAGTATGCCACTTGCAAGGTTAGCGATTGCAGCGTTTTCTAATTATCCTAATCCACAATATCAACATATATTGAACACAGGTGGAAGCATTTTTTCAACCATGCGAACTGATACAAATGCAGAAGTGCATATAAATGATTTTATTTATGGAAGTATGTGTGATCCGTTATATATTGCAGAGGAATATAATAAAATAGCTGGACAACCTGGAGCTTATTTTAAACTTTGTCAGCCAATGGACAAAATAGTAGACGATTATGCTTATAAAAGACCAGTAGACAATAAGGATATACAGTTTGTTATACAACAATTAAGTAAATTTGCAAAACTTAGAACCATGATAAAAGTTCAAGAAGGTGTATTTACACAGGAATATGCTGATAAAATATATGAAGAATTTGAAAAAGTCAAAAGTGATGTTGAAAGAGAATATGGACTTTCAGATAAGTATCAACAAATAAGTAATCAAAATCCTCAGATAACTCCTACAGTGATTGCTGAAACAAGTAAAAATGCAATAAATGAAAATCCTGGCATAGTAGCAGAAAAAGTAAATAAATCGCACAATATATTTAAGTTACTTAATAGAAATAAAGATGATAAGAGGAGATAATCGTTATATATGGAAGAAATAAATAAAAGATTGGTAGAAGTAGACTATATATTGAAAAAGTTAGACAATAAATATATAAATAAAATTCCACAAGAAGTATGGGATTACATTACTGAAAACAAAGATAAAAATTATGTTTTTAAATATGATGATGACAAAACACTAGCTGAACAGAATTTAAGTATAGACACTATTTCAATTTTAACATATATAAATATGGAATATTTGCTGGAAGAAGAATCAAAAAGAGAATTATTAACACTATTAAAGAATGATGAGATGATTGCTGAACAGAAAAAAAGGAAGAAATATAATCCAGATGATTTATTTAAAAATAAAAAAGCAGAGCAAAAAGAACAAGTTTCTTTGGTAGAAGTAAAAATTGAAAAATGGTATGAGAAATTGTTTTCATTTTTAAAAAATATGTTTAGAAAATAATCTGAATGCAGTTTTTACATTCAAATAGTGAAACCTGAATGCAATAATGAATGCAGTAACAGAAATATAGAGGAATTTTGAAAAAGTTTGAGAAAAGAAAAAAGGCTTAAAATAGCCTAAAAACAATTTAAGGAGCTTTCAAAAAGCTCCTTTTTCTGGTCGAGGTGACAGGGATCGAACCTGCGACCTCATGGTCCCAAACCACGCGCGCTACCAACTGCGCTACACCTCGAAATAACCTTAATGCTAATATACTATACCACAAAAGAAACAATTTGACAAGGGATTTTGAAAAAAAATTCAAAAAATTCAAAAAAACACTTGAATAAAAATAAAAATCAAAGTATAATAGAAAAGTAAAAAATAAATGTAAAAACCAACTCGAAAAATGCGCCTGTAGTTTAGCTGGATAGAATGGCAGGCTACGAACTTGCAGATCGGGGGTTCGAGTCCCTCCAGGCGCACCAAAAAAACATATAAATATTGAAAAAATATTTATATGTTTTTTGTTTATATTATTCTATTTCAATCCATTTCTTTTCTTCTGGCAATTTATCTTTCATTTTAGGGAAAGACAAAGTTAAAGTACCATTTTTAAAACTAGCCTTAACATCTTCTTGTTTTACATTTTCGCCAATATAGAAACTTCTTGAGCATTCTCCAGAATATCTTTCTTTTTGCAAATATTTTCCACCATCATTATGTTCTTCAGTTTCTTTATTAATACTAGCATGAACAGTCAAATAGCCATCATTAATTTCAATTTTAATGTTTTCTTTATCATAACCAGGTAAATCAATATCAACAAAGTACTTATCACCTTTTTCCTTAATATCTGTTTTCATAAATTTAGCCTCATGTCTTTCAAATAAAGGATCCTCAAACATAGAATCAAATAAATCATAATTATTTTTTCTTCTTGGTATAATCATCATAAAAATCACTCCTTACAAATATTTTTTTCTAATTACAAATATATTATACAACCATTTTTAGCAAAGTCAATATAAGAGTGCTAAAAATCACAAAATATTCACATAATAAACACAAAAGAAATAAAGAGGATTTGCATCATCTATTCCAAATTGACCATAAGCTGTTACTGGGATAAATATATGATATTTAGGGTCTTGTAATTGTATTGCTGGTGCTGTTCCCCATTTTACGTCTAAAGAATATGCTTTATTTATGTACCATATTTCCGCTGAAAATGGTGTTTTTTCTCCAAAAGGTGAATTTATAATTTTACTTAATTTTGGTATATTTTCAGTAGATAATGTATGGTGCCCTGATCCTAAAATATCCAAAATTTTTCCTTCTTTTACAAATACTACTTCTTGTGTTTCATTTACTATTACTTGTGTCCATGTTCCTAATTCTTCGTTAGGATATTTCCAAGCCATTATGTTTGGCATTCCAATATATTTTACGACTTCTACTATAGCCATTTGATAATCTCATTTTGAATTATTATATCATACATTTTATTAAATTTATCAAAAAATGTAGAAGAATTTTTTTCGAAATTTACAAATTTTTACGTAGAAATTCATAAATTTGTTCAGCTAAAATTTCTTCTTTTCCACTATAAGAGTGATTTGCTTCATCTATATAATTAATATCAATCTTGCTGTTATGCAATTTGCTTTTTAATTTATTAGTTAAATCTTTTGCATTTTGTTTTATTAACTCTTTGTTATTTCCCCATCTCATAAATAACGGTACTTCGATATTGTTTAGTTCATCATAATCATAATTTTCATCTGTATATTTTGCAAAATCAATGTTCTTATAGTATTTTATATATCGTAAATATGTTTTTACTGAAAATGGATGTATAGAGCTTTCCATTGGCATTAATTCTTCTAATTTATTTTCTTTTTCTTTTCTATTTGCTAATTCTATAAATTCTTTTGGCGTAAATGTGTTTAGCATATCTGGTATATCTACTAATGATAATAATATTACTGCCTTTATGTTTTTCATGTATTCATTATTTTCTTGTAACATCTTGTTATATGTGTATACTATTTTGGTTGACCCTAAGCTATGTCCTTGTAGATATATTTTGTTATATCCTAATTCTACTGCAAATTCTATTGCTCCTAAGATATCATTACAACTTTCTTCTACATCTTCATATGCTGTTCCTTGTAGTATTTTTTCTCCGTCTTCTTTTGTACAATATTTTATTATTTCACTTCCTCTATTATTAAAACACAAGGTGTCTACGTCTAATTCTTTAACTTTATTTGCTATTATCTTTTCTCGTTCTTTAAAACAATTGCTTGTCATTCCATGTACTTCAATTAAGATTTTATCTGTGTTTTTTTCGCATTTTTGTAATATTCCGTCTAATATTATTCCATCTGTTGCTTTAAATTTGACTATTTTTGTTATCACTTTTTTCCTCCTTATACATAAAACATTCTTTGTCATGTGAATATATTGCTCCTATTGCTTGTAGGTATGAATATATAATTGTACTTCCTACAAATTTCATTCCTCTTTTTTGTAAGTCTTTTGATATCTTGTCTGACAAATTGTTAGTAGTTTTATTTGTTTCATAAATAATTTTTTCTTTAGTGAATGTTGTTAAATATTTATTAAATTTTCCATATTCTTTTTGGATTTCTTTAAATATTTGTGCATTATTGATACTGGCTTTTATTTTTAATTTGTTTCTTATTATTTTTTCGTTTTGCATTAATTCTTGGATTTTTTTATCATCATATTTGCATATTTTATCAATTTCAAAATTGTCATATGCTTTTCTAAAATCTTCCCTTTTGTTCAATACACATTCCCATGATAGTCCTGCTTGAAATGATTCTAGGATAAGCATTTCAAATAAATATTTTTCATTAAAGTTTGGTTTGCACCATTCTTTATCATGGTATTTTATATATTTGGGATTTTTGGGATTACACCATTTGCATCTTGTTTTTTGCTCCATCTTGCTCTTTCTCCTTTATTTTTACTTATTGATGTTTTGTTGTTGGCATATTGGTTATATATACTTTGTTTTTTCTTCTATTTTACCTTAATCTTAGTGCATTTAAAACTACTGTTAAGCTGCTTATTGTCATTGCAAATGCTGCTATCATTGGATTCATTATTATTCCCAGTGGCTCTAATATTCCACATGCAATTGGTACCATACATATGTTATAGAAAAATGCCCAAAATAAGTTTTGTTTTATGTTTTTTATTGTTTTTCTGCTTATTTCTATTAATTCTTCTATTTTTTCTAAATTGTCATTCATTAGCACTACTTCTGCTGAATCCATTGCTATGTCTGTTCCACTTGATACTGATACTCCTATATCTGCTGTTACTAAACTTACACTGTCATTTATTCCATCCCCACACATCATGACTAAGCCATTTTGTTTTAGCTTTTTGATTTCTTCTGCTTTTTGTTTTGGTAATACATTTGCTATTACTTTTTCTATTCCTAATTGTTTGGCTATTGCTTTTGCTGTTTTTTCGTTGTCTCCTGTTAGCATAATTACTTCTATTTTTCTTTTTTTCAGTTTTTCTATTATTTCTTTGCTTTCTTCTTTTATTGTGTCTTTTACTCCTATTAATGCTATTATTTTTTGGTCTTGTGCTACATATAATATGCTGTTTCCTTCTGTTACTAATTCTGTTTCATCATCTTCTTTTAGTATTTGTATATTATTTTCTTTCATTAGTTTTTTATTTCCTATTAAATAATTGTGTGATTTTTCTTGTTCTTGTATTTATGCTACTACACCATATCCTGCTATTGCTTTAAAATTATTTATTTGGTCTAATTCTATTTTTTCTTCTTTTGCTTTTTCTACTATTGCTCTTGCTATTGGGTGTTCTGATTTGTTTTCTATACTTGCTACTTTTTTTATTATTTCTTTTTCTTCTAAATTGCTGTAATTATATATTTTTGAGATTGTTAGTTCTCCTTTTGTTAGTGTTCCTGTTTTATCAAAACATATTGTTTTTATTTTGTGTGCATTTTCTAGTGCTTCACTTGTTTTTACTAATATTCCTTTTTTACTTGCTTTTCCTGATGATATTACTATTGCTAGTGGTGTTGCTAATCCTAAGCTACATGGGCATGCTACTACTAAAATTGTTACAAATATGTTTATTGCTGTTGCTAAATTTTTGCTTATTGCTAACCAGATTGCAAATGATATTATTGCGATTATTATTATTGTTGGTACAAAATATCCACTTATTTTGTCTGCTATTTTTGCTATTGGTGCTTTTGTGTTTGTTGCTTCTACTACTAGTCTTACTATTTCTGATACTGTTGATTCTTTTCCTATTTTTTCTGCTTTGTATTTTATTGTTCCTTCATAATTTATACTTCCTGCTATTACTTTTGAGCCTTTTTCTCTTTTTACTGGTACACTTTCTCCTGTTATAAATGATTCATTTATGTGTGTTGTTCCTTCTATTACTTCTCCATCTACTGCTATTTTTTCTCCTGGCTTACAGATTATTATGTCTCCTTTTTGTATTTCGTCTAGTGTTACTGTTTCTTCTTTTCCTTCTTTTTCTATTATTGCATGATTTGGCGTTATACTCATTAATTGTTTTAGTGCTTCTTTTGTTTTGTCTTTATTTTTGTTTTCTACATATTTTCCTATTTTTATGAAAAATATTACTATTGCTGCTGATTCATAATATAGGTTTTCTACATATATTACTTGTCCTTTTATTATTTTTATTGTTCCATATATACTGTATATATAACTTGCTAGTACTCCTATTGCTACTAATGTGTCCATGTTTGGTGTTTTATGCACTAAGTTTTTGTATCCACTTTTTAGTATGTCTTTCCCCATTATAAGCACTATTGTTGTTAATATTAATAATGCTATTGCATAATTTACTGGGTTGTGCATCATGTCTAAATATGGTATTACTGGTAGTTTTACCATATGTGCCATTGAGATATATAGTATTAATATTGATATTATACTTATTCCTATTAATTTGTTTTTTTCTTTTGTTTTTTTCTTTTCTTCATTTTCTAATTTGTCGATTCCTAAACTACTGAATCCTGCTTTTTCTATATATTTTTCTACTTGCTCTAAATTTATTTCTGTTTCATCATATTCTATACTTGCATTGTTCATTATTAAATTTACTGATGCTGTTTTTATTCCTTCTTGTTTGTTTAAGTATTTTTCTAGTCCTGATGAACATGCACTGCAAGTCATTCCTTCTATTTTTAACAATACTTTTTTCATTTTTTCTCGTATAATCAATTATATAGAAATATTAATCTATATAATTGATTACTCCCTTTCTCCTTCTTCAAGGTTATATTTTGGTAATGTAAATTTTATTTAAACTGCAAGGCCTGTCTTTTTTTGTTTTTAACTCAAGTTTTAATTAAAATTTTATTCTGCTAATATTGTAATTACTCAGCCTTAAATCCTGCTTCTCCTATTTCGCTTTTTATTTGTTCTTCTGATATTTTTTCTTCATTATATGTTATTGTTGCTTCTTTTTCTGCAAAGCTTACTGTTGCTTTTTCTACTCCTTCTATATTATTTAAGACTTTCTCTAATCTGTTTGAACATCCTGTACAATGCATTCCTTCTATTTTTAATTTTATATCTTTCATAATTCTCACCTTTCTTTTTTATCTTAATCTTTTAAATAATTCCATTATTTCTGCTACAATTTCATTATTGCCTAATTTTATTTCTCTTGTTACACAATTTTTTATATGACTCTCTAGTATGGAGTTTTCTACACTTTCTAGGGCTTTATTTATTGCTGATATTTGCATTAGTATGTCTGCACAATATCTATCCTCTTCTATCATTTTCTTTACTCCTCTTATTTGTCCTTCTATTATGTTTAGCCTTTTTTCTAGATTTTTCTTTTCTTCTTCTGTTCTATATGTTGATTTTTTGCATTCTTTACATCCTTCTATTTTTATCATCTCCATTCTTTGTTTTATTATTACTGTTTGTAATATATTTTTATTATATACCCCCCTATGGTATGTGTCAAGTTGTTTTTTGTTTTTTTAAAAAACTTAAGGACGGAGCCATTTTTTGGCTTCGTCCTTTTGGTCTTTAGTGTTTTTTGAGTCCGGCCCCAAAACATTAATGTTTTTTTGCTCCGTCCCCAAAAACACTAGTTGGGTCTATGTCGTTTCCGTATCCACTTGCTTTTCTTAGCTCGAAGTGTAGGTGGTGACCTGTTGAGT
>CAJKVD010000005.1 GCA_905203195.1 uncultured Clostridium sp.
TCATTTTAGGAGAAACAATACAAAAATCAACATCACTTACTAAAGTTGCTTCATGTCTTGCATAAGAGCCAAATAAAATTACTTTTTCAATTTCATAATATTCAAATATTGGTTTTACTTTTTCTTTTATCTCATCTGTACTATAAATAAATTGATATCTTTTATCAGAATAATATCCTTCATAGATTTCCATATAAATCACCTTAGCTTTCGAAGAGATTATACCATAATATATTTTCCCTCTGTTATAGAACATCAAATCAAAAAGAGCCAAAAGGCTCTTTAGAATCATTTATTTATTTTTTATAACTTAAATATTTTTCTTCGAGCAATCTAAAATTACAACATCTCTTTGCTAAATAACTTTCAGGATGATTCGTTACAATTCTATAAAGCTTTTCAGCGCTTGACAATAATTCATGCTCATCAATCAGATCTATTTCTTTTGATAACAATTTCCAATATTGTTTTTTATCTCTTTTATTTTTGAACTCTCTAAAACTTTCTAAGTTTTCAAATGTGATTTCTGTATACATTTCTTTTGGAATAGGAATCATATTATTAATATCAATAGCACCATATATTTTTCCTGTTTCATAATTAGTGATTTTATAAAAATCAATATCATTTTTCATAGATATAAATTTTTCTTTAAATGAAGTCAGAGGTGCAAAATATTCTATATCATTTTTAATAAATATAACACCTATAAAACATTTCATACGATTTCCATAGTCAACGTTAGGTATTTTTTTATCCCATTTCTTTAAATAATCAATATATTCTTTTTTTACCGCATACCATTTCATTTTCTTCTCCAAAAAAATAAGAGGGATAACCCTCATCTTTTAATATCACTTTTGTACAGGTAGCGAGAACCTCTTTATTGTTCACTTTTACACAGGTGGTGAGAACCTCTTTATTGTTCACTTTTTTACAGGTAGTGAGAACCTCTTGATGAGGAATATCCTCTTATAAGTATATTACCACATCTTAGAAAAATTACAAGTTTTTAAATTAAATACAACTTTTTCATTAAGAGAAATTTATAAAATTAAATTACTTAAATAATCAATCCATTTTGTTTTGTATTCTTTTTTCATAAAATTATTTATTTCATGCCAATTATTTTCATTTTTTAATTTTAAAACCTGATTAAATATTTCATCTGTGTATTGTTCATTACAAATATAATCTTCTTTCATACCTTGTGCATATCCGTAATTTCCAATCAATAACATATCAAGCAGAGCACGAATATGATTAGCAACATTATATTTTTTAGAACAATCTAAATATTTTACTTTTCTATCTTCTTCAATACCATAATCTTTTAAAACTGAATCGTTTGATTCTCTGATATCTGGATGATTCCAGTTTATAGATTTTGAATGCCAGTCTCCACATGTGTCTAATTTGCAAGTTAAGTTTAAAGCATGTATTCCTGTAAGATATTTTATTTTAATCACCCTCTTTCTCTTTTATGAATCTACTTTTTTTAAATAATTTTACAACAAATAATTTTATTTAAATATTTTATTCTTTCATATTAATAAAATATTGATCTAATTCATTTGATATTTTTTCAAATGCCTCTTTAAAACCGTATAGCTGTTTTAATTCTTTATTTTCTTCTTTTAATGAATTTTGTAATTCTTTAATTTTTTCTTCTTTCTTCATTTTACTTTTTTCTAGCTTTGTAATTTTTGCAGTTAATTTTTTATAGTTGCTTTCCATTTTAATTTTCTCCTTTTCGTTTTTGTTTTAAAATTGTTTCAGCTTTCTTTTCTGTATATTTTCTAAACATTGATTTAGCTTCTACCAATCTTAGAATTTCTGAAGTCTTTTCACTCTTGTCAGGATTTCTATAATCTTTTGAATATGGAAGAAGTTTTAAAATCAATTCAATATCTTCATACATTTCTAATAGAAGATGTTCAAAATCTATTGGACTTGCTTTTTTCTCAGCAGCAATAGTACCTGATATCATTTGCATTCCCTCATCAATTTTTTCAATAACCTTAGATTCAAGATTTCCATTGTTCTCATTTGTTTGGATGGAACTAGTTCCATCTATTAATGTTTTATATGCAACATCAATAATAAAATCAAACATAAGATTCTTACTTTCAAACTGTTTATTTGTTTTAAGATATGTTTCAATTCTTGCCAACTTTATTTCAGTATCTAAAGATGTTCTAAAGGTAAATGCCTTCTTTGATGATGCCATCAAACCACCTCCTTTCTATGAGCTTTAATAGGTGAAAACATGGGTGAAAGCATACCGCAAGGGTGAAATTGTTTTCACCTATTAAAAAAATAAAACGTAGCGTTGCTACGTTGTTCACGAGAAACCACGGTGAAAATGTTTTCACCTAAAAAGTGTGAAACACTTGTGGTTTCTCCTTATCCTGCTTTCAAAAAAACGACATTTTTGGTGCAAGCAAAAAGTGCAAACATTGTCATTTTTTTTGAAGGTTCGTAGACATGTCCGAAGACTTGTTCGTAGACTTTATGATCATATATAAATTTTGCTCTATTGCCTCCCTTCATATCAATAAAAAAAGACAACCGAATACTCTCCGTTTGCCTTTCTTTTTAAAATTCTATACTATCATTTTATCACGTCCATTTAATAAAACAATTGACTTTTTTGTGCAATTTTTTAAATTATTTTTAGAGCTTTAATTTGTAATATTCTTCTTTTGATTTGTAATAATCTACAAACATTAATTCATTATTTCCTATCAATTCATAAATCATTTTTTCATCTTTATTCAAATAATATTTTCCATTAAAACTATTATACTCTTGAAAATAATCTTCACTATAAACACTGTCACCATTTTCCAATCTATCCAAAGTGTCAATAAATAAATCAAAATAGTCTTTATCAACCACTTCATCATTGATTACAAAATTGTTGTTTTCTTCATCAAAATACTTAAAATCATTATCAAAAAGAATTGGCTTTTTATTAATATTTAATGTATTTTTTGAAACATGATTTAGATTAGAAAAATAATAATTCCCATCACGAAACCATTTGCCTAATTTAATAATTTCTCCTTTTTTATTTAAGAAAACTAGACGACTACCATCAATTAATCTTTCAATCATTGATTGAAAAATTACATTTTTATAAAATTTTTTATCCAAAGAATTGAGTTCAAACAAATCATTTTTTATAAACAATTGTGTATCATTTAAAATTTTATCTTTTCCATTATAACTTCTAATAATACCATTATGTGCTATGCCAAGTTCAGTTGTAATAAATGATTTTCTTAAATCCAAATTATCATTTGATATTGGATATGGATGACAATTTCCTTTATCTTTCAACCCACTAGTTGCAATTCTAAAATGAATGACCAACCCTTTTTCTTTCAAATGATAAAACTCATTTGCAGTTTGTAATCTTAAATAAAATTCTTCAAATGTCATAAAACCTTTCATTATAACTACTTTATCGTAATCATTAAACATAAAACCTGCTCCATCAGGATTTCTTTCCCAACAACATTTTAAAACTTTTTTTGTTGGTAATTCTATTCCTTTTTCCTTAACTAATATCACACACATTTTAATCACTCCTTGCATATTTTTTATACTTTACACTTTCTAAAAAGAGACAAAGAGTAAAGAAATCAAAGTGGAGATGCTATGCATACTACTTTGATTTCTGTCACGATTTTGTCTACTGTTCGTAGACATTTGCTTTTAAAAAAGCAACAAAAGCCACCCAAAAAATTTTGCTTTCTTCAAAATTTTTTGGGGCTATTAGAAATTAACTGTGCTAGTTTTCGGTTAAATATTTTCCAAATACTAGGCTTGTTGGTCTCAAATTATCTTTGCTTGATAACAAAATTGTTTTACTTACTTCATTAATATTTATTCTTCTTTTTTCGGTGTTTTGTTCTTCAATATATTTGTTCATCATATGAATAGTTTCCCAATTATTTTTATACATGATTAGTTTTTTTAATGTAACTAATCCTTGTAAATTTCTTGCAATATTTACAATATTATACATTAAATGGATTCTTGTATTGAAACTTTCCCACATCAAAGTTCCTCGACATAATCTAATTTCTACAGTTTTTGCATTTGTAGTATTAACTACTCGGTATCTATCATTGTGTGCTCCGCCACTTTTACTTTTGTTTTTTGCTACTCTTTTTATTTCTTTTATTTCAGTTCCGTTTGCAGTTTCAAAAGAACACCATTGATTAACACTTGATTGATTTCTTCCACTAATTTTAATCAGTTCATCTTTATATACTTCCATGATTGAGACTATATTTGAAATTGTTTCGTTTGCTCTTTCGTGATCCAAATTGTTCGCTTTTCTTAGATTTCCAACCTTGTTTTTTAATGTTTCAAATTCTTTTGAATTATATCCTAAAGCTTTTCTATTGAAATGAATATGCAATCCACATTTATTTCCTTTTGTTGAAACATAATTCATTTTATCTAACATTTTTAAAAGTTTTTTAAACAAATCAATATGTGCCATATAATAATTCATTGTCATTGGTTGTGATATAATTTCTACTCCTCGTCCAATAGAACTGTCTCTTTCATATACAAACAAATTACCAAATTCTTCTCCCAATTTACAAGCTACTTGTTCAGGACTTAATTGATTTTCAACATAATTAGAATCATCTTCTCTTGCTTCCAATTCAAATCCAAACAAAATATTATCTCTTTCATTTTCATCTTCCATAAAATGATTTTCCCAATTATTAAATCCATGATAACCTAACAAACTCATTTTCTTTATCTCCTTTTCTTAATTGACTTTACACTTTCTAAAAGCACTAGTAGATGTGAGACTGCAAGGTGGAGACGGTACGTACTACCTTGCAGTTGATCAGATACTAGTGAATGTTCAGAGACATTGAATCTAAAAAAGATGGAACTTATTCCACCTGTTTTTTAAATTTTAAAATCAATACTTTAAATCTTCTTCGTATAAGAATAGATATTTTGTTTTAGCCTTATATGATAATTTTTCTTTTTCCTTTCTTAATTCTTTTTCCATTTCTTTAATGTTATTCTTATATCTTTTAATTGTTTTTTTTACTGTGCTACTGCTTATATCTTGTCCACATAAAGGACACTTATCATTATTAATGGATATTCTATTAAGTCTTGAACCGCATCTAGGACATCCAACAAATTTAGATTTATGATTTCGACATCCTTTTGTTCTCTTAATGTATTTTTCTAAATTATTTTCTTCATGATAAATATTCAAATAAATTGTATTTACTTTTATAGTCCAAATGTCCTCATCTCCAACATCTTTATATGGAATTAGTAAACTGTATTTGCCTTTCCAATCTAAACTATCCGCTAATTCTTCTGCTTCTTCAAGACTTTTACATACAGTTTCTATTGAAACGATTGGTAATATATCATTTCCTAAATCAGGATACTCTTCAATATTTCCATACCTTTTTATTTCTTCTTTGATTTCATTTTTAGCATAACTTAATTCACTTTTGCTATCTAAACAATACATACCGCTTATCATTTGTACATTTCCCCAACTCATTTTTATGTCTCCTTTTCTTAATTAAACTTTACACTTTCTAAAAGCACTAGTAGATGCGAAACTGCAAGGTGGAGACGGTACGTACTACCTTGCTGTTGATCAGATACTAGTGAATGTTCGTAGACATTGGATCTAAAATAGAAAGATGGAATTTGTTCCATCTCTATATTAGTTTTGATAATTGATTACTACATTTAAATCATTTATTAAGCTATTGACTAATTCATCTATATCCTCACATTCGCCACTTTGTTCAAGTAACTCTTTTGTTTTTTTCAATGCTCTTAAGTTAGTTTTCAATCTCTTAAAAATATCATTTCTCGTAATATTCATTGTTGTATTTTGTTGTGAAGAGGTACTGTTGTTTTGTTCAACTTTAGCAATCACTTTTGCAACACCTCTTCCACTCATACCAATCTTACTTCCTATCCAATCTCTTTTTGTTCCGCTTGGTCTTTCTTCCAAACTACTATAAATTTCTTCCCACAATTTAATTTCATGATATCTAACTTCCATGCTCTTTTTACGTTGAACATTATTAGACATTATCAATGCCTTTTCTTCATTTTCATTTTGTGGTTTTTCAACAATAGATAAATTAATGTATCCATCTCCTTTACCCTCTTCTAGAAGTTTAGATATAGCTAAATAACGTGTATGTCCACCTAGTAGAGTATAACGACAACCATCAATATCGCCATTTTCATCAAAATCATCAAGGTATGCAATCGCATTTTCCATTTGTCCATTTTCCAAAATAGATTCTTTCAAACTGTTGATAACATCATCTTGATATTCATAAAAATTGAGCTTGTTCATTCTTACTTCTTGAATATTAACTCTTTGTACTGTTCCTAAATCCCTACTCATTGATTCAAATAAACTCATAATTATTATCTCCTTTTTTGATTTAAACTTTACACTTTCTAAAAGCACTATTGGATGAAAAAGAACAAGGTGGAGACGTGGAACGTACTACCTTGTTATTGATCAGACAATAGTGAATGTTCGGAGACATTAGATTTTTAACCCAAAACAAAAAGATGGAACAAGTTCCATCCTATTTCTCATGTTTTGAAATCATTTTTTCATTTTCCATCTTCATAATATTTAATTTTTTAATTTTTTTATTATTCATTAATCCTATCTCACTTGCTAATGAAAGCATCCCATCAATTCGATCTATTGTTGCATATTCACTAACAGTATCAATAATCTTTACCTTTTTTAAGGTTATTAGTTGGCTTTCTAATTCTTCTTTTACATATTTGTACGCTCTTTTACTTCTCTTCATTTTCTTATCTCCTTGGTTTATATTGTAAACAGTAATATAACTATCCGCAATATTCTTCAAATAATAGTAAATATTTAATTGGTGCTTTGTCCTTTACTTTTTTTATTAATTTCTTATTTTCTTTTTTTATTTCTTCTTCTAATTTTTCTATATTGCTTTCGTACCTTTCAATTGTTTTCTTTGTTGTTTCACTTCTTAAATCTGTTCTACATAACGGACAAGTACAATTGTTGATATATTCCTTATTGATTTTTGATTCACACGTTGGGCATGTTACTAATTTTGCTTTGAAGTTTTTTACATTAGTTTTACGATAATATTCAAGAAGCTTTTCATTTTCTTTTTCTTTTCTTGCTTCTAAATTTTCAATTTTCTTTGTTTTCTTAATACTTCTTAAATCTACATCTCTAAATGCCACAATAGGGTTATACTTTCGTTCCCAATTGAATGTGTCCAAATAACTGTCAGCATCTTCATAACAATCGAAAATTCTTTCGCTCATTTTCTTAATTGGTCGCTGTTCATCTCCTAAATTTGAAAATTCTCTTGTATCCCCATTATTTCTTACTGTACTTCTAATATAATCATGCGCATATGCTAAATCCTTTTTTGACATTCCATTTAAAATTAATTCTCCATTTAACCAACTCATTATTTTTTCTCCTTTAGGGGTTACCTATTTCTTATTAAATATAAATTCTTATTCTTCTACATTTAAAATTAAAGTATTATCTTTGATGTTAAATGTTTTTATATCCATATTTAAAATTTCTTGTGGTAATGAATCCACGTATCCTTTAAAGATATTTTTCATCTTATTGTACGAAAAAACTTCTACAACTGTACGTTCATTAACTATTTTAATAGTCATATCTACAACTCTATCCATCATATTTTCTCCTTTGTTTTATATTATTGAGGCTTTTCCCTTGCCTCACCTTCTAAAAGCACCAGGAACGAAAAAAGCAAGGTGGAGACTTGTACGACCTTGCTTTTTTAATCAGTGAACTGGTGAATGTTCGTAGACTTTACCTTAAATAAAAAAATTAAGATGGAACAAGTTCCATCTTAACGTGTATTTTCATTTATATTCACTCATATTCATATTCTTCATCTAAAATTATAATATCTATTGTTCATCTTTTTCATTTAAAGAGTTAACAAATTTGGCTAAACTTTCAACTTTATCTAAAAAGTCAGTTCTTCTGCTCCAGTTTATTTCTAAATCTACATAAGTGCAACATTTTTGAAGTTGATTTGGTGTAATATGAGTTAATTCTTTACCTAAATAAGAACAAATATCATCTTGAAATTCTTTTTCTTTGTTTGCCATTTCTTTGTTATATTTATCTATTATAGCATCTCTTTCTTCATTTAATTTTTTTACTAATTCTCTATTTTCTCTAATAGTCAAGTCTTCATCTAAAATTGCATCTTCTTTATAACGTTTTGTTGTTGGATATTCTGCGTCAAAATCATCATAATATCTTGTGTCGATTTTTTCTAAAATTTCTTCTCTATTCATTTTCTTTCTCCTTTAGGGGTTCACCCTTTTTATTTAGATATATAAGATAACTTCATCTTTAGTAATTGTCATTGAATTAGATTTTTTGAAATCTGTTAGGTGGTGAATTACTGTGCCAATTGTTTGATGCCCCCACCATTGAGGAAATTGCTTTTTAAATTCATTAGCCATTCCTCTTATAGTGGCTGCTCCATTTCTTTTAAATCTTATTTCCATTATGCCTTTACTCCTTTATTCAATATTTGATTTTCCCTCGCCTCGTTTTCTAAAAGCACCAGGAGCGAAAAAAGCAAGGTGGAGACTTGTACGACCTTGCTTTTTAGATCAGCGAACTGGTGAATGTTCGTAGACATTTGTTTTAAAAACAATAAGATGGAACAAGTTCCATCCTATTGTTCAAAAAATTTATACATTAGCTCCCTTCTTTCGTCTTTTCCCATAATCTTTAATTCTTCCAACGATATATCACAATTAGATAAAAAATATGATATATCTTCAACGGTGAGTCGTTCGCCAGTTTTGTCATTTTCATCAAGATAGATTTCATAAGCAATCTCAATAATCTCTTTTGCTTTTTTATAATTAAAGTCATATGATTTTGATAAATGATTTATTTCGATTTTCTTATTCAAATCAATATCATTATTGGTATTTTCTATATAACAACAAATTGCCTCTTCTTTGATAGACGTATAAATAAGACTGAACTCCCATCCTTGATTATTACTATTAATACCTTTTGCAACATTATATATTTTTGATATGTCATTTTGTAAAACAGCAATATTCTTTTCATAATCTCTTTTGATGACACTGAATGAAGTATCACCAACATAAACTTTATTTATATCTTTATTCATTTCATTTAACATTCTTTTTGATTTTCTACCACAAAAGTTAGATAAATCTTCTAATGCAGTTGGATGACACTCAAACCATTCAACCATTTTATTTTTTAAATTATCCATTTTCTTTTACCTTCCTTAATTAAAATTTTCTTAATTTCATAGATGCAAGTTTTGCATTAATATCAACAAGGTCATAATATTCATTTTTTAATTCTTGCTTTATATTTTCTCCTCTATTGTTCTTAAATGATGTATTCCACTCTTTCAAAACGTGTTTCATTTTTTCATTGATTAATTGTTTAGTAAAATTGAATTTGCTTGTTTCTAGTCTTCTCATTTTAGTTCCTCTTTTGTTAATTAAACTTTACACTTTCTAAAAGCACTAGTAGATGAGAAATAACAAGGTGGAGACGGAACGTACTACCTTGCTTATTGATCAGATACTAGTGAATGTTCGTAGACATTGGTTCTAAAATAAAAAAAGATGGAACAAATTCCATCTTCGCAATAATATCGTAATTATATCAATTGTTATTTTTGAGAAGTTATCCTTTTATAAGCTTCCTTATACACTTGTTCATCTTTTCTAGCTCCAATAACTATAATTGTCATTTTACCATCTAATTCAACTAGCTCATAAACAATTCTAATTCCTGATTTTTTCAAGACGACTTTATATAATCCTGTTAAGTCCACATTATTTTTATTACCTAAAGGCTTACCATAACCATTTTTAAAAATAGACACAGGATTCTTTTTTACTTTTTTTATTGCTTGTAATACTTGTTTTCGCAAAGAACCATCTAATTCCTTTAAGTCTTTACGAGAATCGTCAGTCCATTCTACTTCCCATTCCATATTATTCAAACTCAATTTCTTCTTCGTTTAAGTCGTCTTCACTAATACCAAATTCTTCCATAATTTGTTTTTGCGAATATCTTTTTCCATTATCTTGAGCAATTCTTTCTTGAGCCATTTCATAAAGTTTAGCATCTTCAATTTTTTCAATAAGGTTTAAATAATCTTCTGGAGATATCAATATACATTCTGGAACATTGTTCTTTATAACAATTTTTGTACCATTCTTTTTTACATCATCAAATATCTTTCCTGCTAGTCCTTTATTAAATAATGATATTGAAACTGTACTTTTTAAAAGATTCGCTATATTTCTAATTTCCATAGTATCACCATCCTTACAACTATTATATTATTCAATTAATAAAACATCAATAAATTTATTGATATATTTATTGATATATTTATCAATACTCGATAATATTCTTATAATAATAATCTTAACAATATTACTGCTCAATAAACATAATAATTAAAAAACTTAAGAAAATTCTTTTTCCTCCTTTCCACTTTCTAAAAGCACCAGGAGTGATAAAAACAAGGTGGAGACTTTGTACTACCTTGTTTTTTCTAATGATCTGGTGAATGTTCGTAGACATTACCACAAAGAAAATAAGATGGAACAAGTTCCATCTTATTACGCATTCACTAACATTTGTGAAGTAAACAAAGCAACTAATTCTTCAACTTTTGGCGAAACATTACTTACTAAATTCATTATCATTTCTTTTTCATCATCATATTCTTCAATAGGACATTTATATTCACATTCCATTTCAAAGATAACATTGTTTTCTTCTTTACAAGTAGTTCGAAACCACAGCATTATTTTATCATTCTTAAGACTATAACTTACACTCATTATACAATTTACATTTTCAACATTTCTTACCTTTTTTTCAGTTGAATTTAATTTTACATTTAATAAAGTGGTATTATTACTATTTATCATCTTCTTCATCTCCTTTAAAAAAGCATATCCAATATACCATTGACAAATAAAACAACAATTTTCGAAGCAATCAAACTACAACCCATGAGAGTTAAAAGTCCTTTACCACTTAAATTTTCAAATTTTAAATTTTCCATTATATTATCCTCCATATTTTTCTAAGGCTTTTCCCTTGCCTCACTTTCTAAAAGCACTATTGGATGTGAGATAACAAGGTGAAGACGTGAAACGTACTACCTTGTTATTGATCAGACAATAGTGAATGTTCGGAGACATTTCAAAATTTAGTAGATAATACTAATTATCTACTAAATCTTCCATATTCGTTATGATATTTGCACCTTCCTTAATTAGTTTGTTATTTCCTTTAAATTTACTGTCATAAGCTGTTGGAAAAACATAAACATCTTTATATGCTTCTAACGCATATGATGCTGAAACCATAGATTCACTTTTTATCCCACTTTGAGTAACAATTACTTTGCTACACAATCCTGCACTCATTCTTCTACTAAACATACAACTTTTTTTTGTTTTTCTTTTTTTACTAGGATATTCACTTATAACTAATCCATTTTGTTGAATTGAATCTATTAGTGTTTGATTAGTTTCACATTCAATACCATCGTTTAAAACAACAATAATCTCTTTGTTATTTTCTTGAACTGTATCTACCACTACCTTTTCAATTCCCTGATTATTTTCTTCAATTAAAGTAACATCATTCTCAATTAATGTTTTTACTACTGACTGTGTTATCTTCTTTCCATATTCATCATTTTTCTTTGTTCCTACTATATTAACCAAATCATTATTTAACAGTTCAAGGTTTCCTTTATAAAATAATACAAATGGTGGACATTTAATGTCTTGTAATGCATATGGATAATCCTCCGAAATAATTGTAGTATAACAGCATTCAACACTCTCTAATGCCTTTTTTCTCTCTTCTTTCGTTACTATTTCTTTTTTTTGCAAAGCTTCTAAAATTTTCATGAAATCTCCTTGATACTTCAATGAAAAATATACCAGTATTTCTTCCATTTTCTTTTCCTCCAAAGTTTTTAGTTTCTTAAGGCTTTTCCCTTGCCTCATTTTCTAAAAGCACCAGGAGTGATAAAAACAAGGTGGAGACTTTGTACTACCTTGTTTTTTTCTAACGATCTGGTGAATGTTCGCAGACTAATAGAAAAATAAAAAGATGGAACTTGTTCCATCTTCTAACGATAACTTATAACCCTCTAATTATATTCACATAATCTTGCCTTTGGTCAGTAAATGCATAAATAGTGACTTCTTTTTTATTTTCATTGACTTTATAAAAAGCTAAATTTTTTTCTAATATAAG
>CAJKVD010000006.1 GCA_905203195.1 uncultured Clostridium sp.
CGCAGATTGTATTTGTTGTTCTGTTCTGGTGTCTATTGAACTTGTTGCTTCATCTAGTATTAGAATTTTTGGATTTGCAAGTATTACTCTTGCTATTGTTAATAATTGTTTTTGACCTGCTGATATGTTGGTTGATTCTTCATTAATTTTAGCATCATATCCTTTTGATAATGTTTTTATATAATGATGTATATGTGCTGCTTTTGCTGCTTCTATTACTTCTGAATCTGTAGCGTCTGGTTTACTATATTTTATATTTTCTTTTATTGTTCCTCCAAATAGCCATGTGTCTTGTAATACCATTCCAAACATTTTTCTAAGCTCTCCACGTTTGAAATCCTTTATATTATGTCCGTCTAATAAAATTGCTCCACTATTAACATCATAAAATCTCATAAGTAATTTTACCATTGTTGTTTTTCCTGCTCCTGTTGGTCCTACTATTGCTATTTTTTGTCCATCTTTTACATTTGCATTAAAGTCATTTATTATTGTTTTTTCTGGGTCGTATCCAAATTTTACATTTTTAAATTCTATGTTTCCTTTTAACCCTTCTGTTGATACTGCATTTTTTACATCTTCTATTTCTTCTGGTTCTTCTAAGAATTTAAATATTCTTTCTGCTGCTGCTATCATTGCTTGAATTGTACTTGATATCTGTGCTACTTGTCCTATTGGTTGAGTAAATTGTTTATTATATTGTATAAAACTTTGTATATTTCCTACTGTTATTCTTCCTTTTACTGCAAAATACCCACCTAATATGGCAACTGCTACATATCCAACATTTCCAACAAAATTCATTAAAGGATACATTAATCCTGATAAAAATTGTGAACGCCATCCTGATTTGTAAAGTTCTTTATTTTCTTTTTCAAATTCTTTTATTGCTTGTTTTTCTCTTCCAAAAACTTTTACAATATTGTGTCCTGCATATACCTCTTCTACTTGGCCATTTACATGTCCTAAATATTCTTGTTGTTTAACAAAGTATTTTTGTGACTTTCCTATTACTTTTTTTAATATTCCTGCTGAAATAGGCAATATTAGCAAGCTTACTATTGTCATTTCCCAACTTATAGAAAACATCATTACTAATATTCCTATTATTGTACATAGTGATGTTATGATTTGTGTTATACTTTGGTTTAATCCTGTACTTAATGTATCAACATCATTTGTGATTATTGATAGCACTTCTCCATTTGTTTTTTTATCAAAATATTTCATTGGTAATTTATTAATTTTTTCTGTTAATTCATTTCTTATTTTATATGTTACTTTTTGTGCTACACCTGCCATTATATAACTTTGTATCATTGAAAATAGTGCACTTACAACATATAGTCCTAATGCAAACAAAATAATCTGACCTATTTTTACAAAGTCTATTCCTCCTGTTCTGTTTATTTTGTTCATTAACCCTGTATATATTTCTGTTGTTGCATTTCCTAATATTTTAGGTCCTATTATACTAAATATTGTGCTTCCTATTGCAAATACCATTACTATTATTATTGCTATTTTATAATTAGAAAGTCTTTTGGCTAATTTTTTTGTTGTTCCTTTTACATCTTTTGCTTTTTCTACTGGACCTTTACCTCCATGTGGGCCACCCATTGGTCCTGGACCTTTAATTTTTGGAGGTGTTTTTATTTCTTGATTATTACTCATGTTCATTACCTCCTTTGTTTAAGTTTAGTTCTTCTTCTGATAGTTGTGATAAAGCTATCTGTTTATATGTTTCATTATTTTTAATTAGTTCTTCGTGTGTTCCTTTTCCTACAATCTTTCCATCTTCTAATACTATTATTTGATCCGCATTTAGTATTGTATTGATTCTTTGTGCAACAATAACTACTGTCTTATTTTTTGTTTTTTTAGATAATTCTGTTCTTAATATACTGTCTGTTTTAAAATCTAGTGCTGAAAAACTGTCATCAAATACTAATATTTCTGGATCTATTGCTATAGCTCTTGCTATTGACAATCTTTGTTTTTGTCCACCAGATACATTTGTTCCTCCTTGTGCTATTGGTTCTTTGTATTTTTCTGGTTTTGATTCAATAAATTCTGTAGCTTGTGCTATTTGCGCAGCTTCTATCATTTGCTCGTCTGACATTTCTGGGTTTCCATATTTTATATTTGATTCTATTGTTCCAGAAAATAATACTCCTTTTTGTGGAACAAATCCTATAATTTTTCTTAAGTCACTGTTTGCTATATCTTTTATATCTACTCCATCTATTAAAAGGTTTCCTGATGTTACATCATAAAATCTTGGTATTAGATTAACTATTGTTGATTTTCCACTTCCTGTACTTCCTATAATCGCCGTTGTTTTTCCTGGTTCGGCAGTAAATGTTATGTCACTTAAAACCTCTTCATCACTGTCTGGATATCTAAATGAAACATTTTTAAATTCTACTAAACCTTTTTTATTTGAATCTAATTTTTTAGGTTCATTACTATCTTTTATTGCTTCTTCTGTTTCGATTATTTCATTTATACGGTTAGCTGAAACTGATGCTCTTGGTAGCATTATTGATACCATTGAGATCATTAGGAAACTCATTACTATTTGCATTGTGTATTGAATAAATGCCATCATATTTCCTACTTGCATTGTTCCGTTATCTATTCCATGTGCTCCAACCCATACTATTAATAGAGATATTCCATTCATTATTAGCATTAATGTTGGCATCATAAAACTCATTGCTCTATTTACAAAAAGATTGGTTTTTGTTAAGTCTATATTTGCTTTGTCAAATCTGTTTTCTTCTTTTTTCTCTGTGTTAAATGCTCTTATTACTGGCAATCCTGTTAAAATTTCTCTTGCTACTAAATTTAGTTTATCTATTAGTTGTTGTAACTTTTTAAATCTTGGCATTGCCATAATAAATAGTGTTCCAACAACAAATAATATTGCCAATATTGCTACACCTATAATCCATGCCATTGAATTATCACTTTGTCTTAATACTCTTAAAAATCCGCCTATTCCTATGATTGGTGCATATACTAACACTCTAAATAAAATTGCTATTAATCCTTGAATTTGCTGAATGTCATTTGTTGAACGTGTAATTAATGATGCTGTACTATATTCAGCAAATTCTTTGTTTGAAAAGCTTAATACTTTTTTGAATACTTTTTCTCTTAATGTTTTTGCTAATCTTGCTGCAACTCTTGCAGATAAACACATTATTGAAATTGCAGATGCCATTATTAAAAATGAAATTCCAAGCATCTTTAATCCTGCAATTATAATATATTGATTTTGCAATTTGTCTGTATCTATTCCTATTGCTTTATATTCTTTTTTTACCTCTTGTATTGCCGCTTGCTCTAAAATACTTTCTTGCATATCATTAATTTTTTCATTTACTGTTTCTAGCATTTTGTCTAGTTGTTCTTTTGGCATTTGTTTAATTATATCAATTAAACTCATATTTTGCATTGCTTGCATTTGTTGCTCTTGTTGATTTGTTTTTATTGACTCTAACATTTGCTGCTTTATTTGCTCTGATGTTTCTTCGTTTTCCAGCATGCTTAACACCATTAATGGTTTAGCCATTATATTATCTAATTTATCTTGTTTTTTGCTATCTATTTTTTCTATTTTATATAATGCCTCATTTTCTAATTCTGGGTATTTTTTTACTAGTTTTTCATATTCTTTATTATCTAAGTTTTCTTTTGATATTTCTTCATATGAAGATAAAATTTTGTCATCTTCTTCTGTAAAGATTAGTAAATTTTCCATTTCACTTTTTCTTATTACTTCTGGTGCAACATTTTCTATTCCTCCATTTTGGATTCCTATATTTACTATTTTTGATGTATAATCTGGTAATGTCAAATCACCTGCTGCCTGAATTATTAACAATATTACAATTGCTATTACAGATATCCATGATTCCTTTAAATTCTTTAATACTTTTAACATTTCCTTTTGCATGATATATTTAATATTTTAATTAATCATGCATTCCTCCTTTCTTGTTTCATAATTCCGTATTTTAAATATTCTAATTGTTTTAAGTAATTTTTTCTTGCTTCTTCTTTAGATTTATATTTAAATCTCATTACAATTGCTTTTGTTGTTATTGTAAATAGGATTTTTTCTACAATTTCAAATTCTTCTTTTGATTTTATTTTTAACTTTGATGTGTCTATATATTCATAAAAGTCTTTTATTTTTTTTGGTTTTTCTTCTATAAATTTTTTGAAAATTTTGCTGTCTTCACTGGTTTTTAAATTTTCAAATATTTTTTTGTAAAATTTCATGTCCTCATTTTTTATTAATTTAGTGTCAAAATAGTCATACATTGCTATAAATATTTTAAATATGTCTCCTTTTGATTTTATAATATTTTCCTCCATTTGTGCATTCATTTCTTTAAAATGAATGTTTAAAATATATCCGCAATAAATCTTCTTTACTATTGAAATATTGATAAAAACTACCTCTTGCAATTTCTGCTTCTTCTACTATATTTTTTATTGATGTTTGCTCAAAAGGTACTCTTTCGAATTCTTTTTTTGCTGCTTTTATTATTTTATTTTTCTTTTCTTCTGGCAATTTTAAAAATGTTTCTTTTGGCATTTTTTCACCACCTTTTTTATTGTTTTTTTAGTTGCAAAAATGACACCGTGTCATTATTATAAGTGACATGGTGTCATTTGTCAATATACCTATTGTAGCTTTTTTGTGAACTTTTTGTGAATTTTTTTGAGTACTTGAACTTTTTATTTTTAAACTATGTTTACATTTTTCTAAATACTCCTGCTACTTTTCCTAAGATTTCACATGTTGGTACTATTATTGGATCCATTGTACTATTTTCTGGTTGTAGGCGTATGTGGTCTTTTTCTTTATAAAATGTTTTTACTGTTGCTTCATCTTCTATTAATGCTACTACTATTTCTCCATTATTTGCGTTGTTCTGCTTTTTTACTAATATATAGTCTCCATCTAAAATTCCTGCTTCTATCATGCTCTCTCCTCTAACTGTAAGCATAAAGCATTCTGAATTTCCTACAAAATCGATTGGAATTGGAAATGTATCTGTTACATTTTCTACTGCTAATATTGGCATTCCTGCTGTTATTTTTCCTACTACTGGTACTTCTACTAATTCTTTTTGAGTGTAAAAATCTTTGCTTGATGTTTTTTTAGATTCTCCTGTGGTTCCTTTTAGTACTCGTAATGTTCTTCCTTTTTTGTCTTTCTTTTTTATATATCCTTTTTTTTCTAATCTTTCTAAATATCCATGTACTGTAGCTGTTGAACTTAATCCAACTGCTTGCCCTATCTCTCTTACTGATGGTGGATATCCATCTGTCATAATTTGTTTTTCAATAAATTTTAATATGGTTTTTTCTCTTTTATTTAATTCTTCTTTTTTTCTTGGCATTTTCCCCCACTCCATTCTCGTTTTTTAACATTCTATCACACAAACAAAAAAATGTCAAACAAAAGTTTTATTTTTTTAAAATTTATTCTACACTTTTTAGACTTTCGATCATATCAATTTTTTTTAATGCAAAATATGTTACAATACTAACAATTACAGTAAAGAATATTGTTAAGCTTGCTGAGTAAATATATGTCCATATGCTTATTCTTGTGTCAAACATCAATATATCTAGTTCACATGTTTTTATAATAAATAATTCTAAAAAATATCCACTGATTAATCCTAATAATATTCCTATTATTGTTAATATTATGGTTTCTCTTCCTATGTAGTCATATACTTCATTATCATAAAAACCTAATACTTTTATTGTTGCTAATTCTCTTATTCTTTCACTTATATTTACATTTGCTAGATTGTATAATACTATAAAAGCTAATAGTCCAGCAGAAATTATAAGAATCCATACTACAAATGTCATATTTTCCATTACATCATCAAATATTGATTTTGTTTGTGATGTAAATGTAACTTTTGATATATTCTTGTTTTCTAATATTTTCTTTCCTAATTGATTTTCCATTTCTTCTGATTCTTTTATGTCATTTTGTTCTATCGCTAATAAAGTATTATATTGGGCTTCTTCTCCAAATATTTTTTTGTAACATTCTGGACTCATGTACATATAGTGCATTAAATAATTTTTTGTTATGCCTTTTACTTCAACTTCTGCCTGTTTTTCTTCTGCATTTTTTATTGTAATTTTGTCTCCTTGTTTTATATTAAGTAATTTTGATAGTTTTTCAGTTATTATAATTCCATCTTGCTCTAACGAATATTTTTCACCTGTTTTTCTATTTTCTAATTTAATGTATTCTGATATATTTTTTGCATTTTCTGGTACAATAAGTTGAATATCTTGTTTGTTGTCTTTATTTAATATTTCTACTGCTTGCATGTTGAATAACATTTCTGTTGAAATGTATTTTTTTGAATCTTGTTCTATATTTAAAATATCATTTGTTTCTGCTTTTATTTGTTCATTTGATATTTCATTTTTAAAAGTTGCTGACATATCATAACTAAATACTTCTCCATATTGTGATGGAATCATATTGCTTACTGATTCTCTTAATCCAAATCCTGCAACCATTAATGCTGTACATCCTAATATTCCTATTATTGTCATAGATACTCTTTTTTTATATCTAAAAACATTTCTAATTGTTACTTTTTGGCTAAAGTTTAATTTTGACCATATAAATGGTATTTTTTCTAATAACACTCGTTTTCCTGCTTTTGGTGCTTTTGGTCTCATTAGCTCTGCAGGTGAAGAATTTAGCTCTTTATAACATGCGATTGCTGTTGCCCCTACAGTACATAATAAAGCCCATCCTAATCCTGTAACTGCTATTCCGTGTATTAAATTCTAAGACTACATCTCTCATTGAATACATCATTGCATACATGTTATATATAATTTCTGGCAATATTCTAAATCCTATAAGCATTCCTATTATTCCACCCAATAATGTGGCTAAAATGGCATATATTATATATTTTGATGCTATTTTTAATTTTGTGTATCCTAATGCTTTTAATGTTCCTATTTGTACTCTTTGTTCTTCTACCATTCTTGTCATTGATGTTAAACTTATTAGTGCTGCTATTACAAAAAATACTACTGGAAATACTTCCCCTATATTTGCTATTCGTTCTGAATCTTGAGAATAACTTGCATATCCTGTGTTCTGACTTCTATCTAATATATACAATTCAGGCTTTATTTCTGTGGTGTTTTTTGAGTCCGTTCCCAAAAACATCGAGTCTTTTACTTCTTTGATTTTATCTTTATATTTGTCTGAAAATGTGTCTAGTTCTTCTGCTCCTTTTACTTTAACATATATTTCTGTATATATTTTTGATGTTATTTCTGATTGTGGTACATAAATATAATAATTTATTTTTCCTGATGCTAATTTTGTGGAACCTCTTTCTCTTGATATATATAATGGTGAACGAATTGTTCCTACTATTTTTACTTCTTTGTTTTTTAGATTTGGTCCTGTTATTGTATCTTTTGATTCTAATGTTATGGTGTCTCCTATATTTTTATTTGTGCCTTTTAAAAAACTTTCTTCTACTACACATTCGGTTTCATTTTTTGGCATTTCACCTTGTTGTAATTTTACGCAATTTATTTTGTCTGATAATGTATGAACTTTTAATACATATTCTTCATCATCTACTCTTGTTAAAACATCTTTGCTATATGATCCTTCTGCAACTTCTATATCTTGCATGTCTTGTATTTTCTTTACATCATTATCTGTTAGTCCTAATGTGGATATTACTTCTATGTCCATCATTTTTGTTTCATCAAAATATGTGTCTGCTGTTTTTTTCATGTCTGGACTTGCTGCTCTTATTCCTGCAAAAAATCCTACTCCTAATAGCACTATTAATAATATAGATAAAAATCTTTTTCTTGTATTTATAATTTCCTTAATTGAATCTTTATGGAGTACTGTAGTCATATTTTATTACCTTCCTTTTATATTAAATTGAATTTTTAGTGTGTTAATTTTTAAATTTACCATTCAATTTCTGAAATAGGTAATGGCTTTTTATTTAATTTTATATCTTGTACTTTTCCGTTTTTGAAATTAATTACTTTATCTGCCATAGGTGTTAATGCCGCATTGTGTGTTATTATTATTACTGTCATTTTTTCTTTTTTGGCTGTGTCTTGTAACAATTGTAAAATTTGTTTTCCTGTATTGTAATCTAGTGCACCTGTTGGTTCATCACATAATAATATTTTTGGATTTTTTGCAATTGCTCTTGCTATCGCTACTCTTTGTTGTTCTCCTCCTGATAATTGTGATGGGAAATTTTTCATTCTTTCTTCTAATCCAACTTTTTTTAATATTGTTTTTGGGTCAAGTGAATTTTTGCATATTTGTGTTGCTAATTCTACATTTTCTAATGTTGTTAAATTTTGTACTAAGTTATAAAATTGGAATACAAATCCTATATCTTCTCTTCTATATTTTGTTAATTCTTTCTTTTTTAATTTGCTTATATCTTTTCCATCTATTACTACAGTCCCTGATGTTGCTGTATCCATTCCTCCTAAAATATTAAGAGCTGTTGTTTTTCCAGCTCCACTTGGTCCTACAATTACAACTAGCTCTCCTTTTTCTATTAAAAAATTTGTTTTATCCAATGCCGTTATTGTTACTTCTCCCATTTGATATTGTTTTACAACATCTTTAAATTCAATATATGACATTGTTTCTCCTTTCTAAACTTTTCCTTTTGAGAAAAATTTTTCGAATATACTCTCTTTTTCATCTTTTTTATTTTTGATTTTTGACGTTCTCTTTGTTTTTCCTTTTATATATTTTCTTATTTCTTCTCTTTCTTTTTTTTCGTCTTCTTCGTTATCTTTAGTTTCTTCTTCATCTAGTTCTTCTTCGTCCTCATCATATTCGTCACCATATTCATCATCATATTCGTCATCATAATCATCTTCTTCATAATCGTCTTCTTCATCGTTATTTTCATCATAATCATCTTCATAGTCATCTGCTTCATACTCATTATTATTGTCTTCTTCGTATTCATCGTCATCTGAATATTCTTCGTCATCATAATTGTATTCATCATCTGACTCTTTTTCTGCTTTTTCTTTGCCTATATCTTTATTGCTTATAAACCATTCTTCCTCATCTATTTCGTTTTGGTCATTTTCTAATAATTCTGGTTCTTCTACATTTTCTTCTATTTCTTCTGCTTTTTCTTCTGGCATAAATTCTGATAGGTCTCTTCCATAATTTTCTTCTACTTCTTGATTAAAGATTTCGTAGATATTTTTTATTCCATCTATTCTCCAATAATTTGTATTTATTATTGTTCCCATTCCTGCTTTTGATTTTATGTTATTTACTTCTTGATTGAATGATTTTTCTTTTTCTTCTATTCCTAACAAGTATGTGCCATTATATAACTCTTTATATGCTTTTTTTGTTGATTTTCCAGTTATTTCTCTAGTTAACAAATTGTATAAATTATGTATTTGCACCATGTCTCCATCAAAATCTTTACAAGCTTGTTCCATCATTGTTTTATGTGCTTTTTCTCCACTTATTGCTGTTATTCTTTCATTATCTAGGAAACTTACTAAATATTCTTTTTCTATTTCTAAAAATTTTAGTTTTGCAGTTATGTCTTTTAGATTTTTTTGATATCTTGATAAGTTTAAATTGTCATTATCTATTTCTGCCATTAATCTTTTTAGTCTTTCATATGATGTCACATAACACTCTGCTTCTTTTTTTGCCATTTTTATTCTTACTTCTACTGCTTTTTTCATTACATCCCTATCAAATTTTACTTTTTCATTTTTTCCATTTTCTAGCATTATTTTATTTAGAGATTCACATAATAGTTCATCATCAGTTGTAATAAATTCTTTGATTTTTTTTACATTTGCTACATCTACTATTCCTAATGTTTCTACAGCACCGTTCAAGATTTTTATGTGATTTGTTTCTGATGTTCTTTTCATTTTATTGCATTTGTTTCTTTCTGTTTGCTTTTCTGTGAATTCATTTAGTAGTTCTATATAGCTTTCTCTTAATTCTTGTTCTTTTTGAGCTCTTTCGTCTATTATGTTTTCTATTTTTATTAGTTTTTTCTCTATTATTGCTGGCTCTTGGTCAAAATCATTGAAAAGTTTTGTTCTTATATCTTCATGTTTTGTAATTTCTTTGCTTAATCCCTCTTGTTCTTTTTGGATTTTTTGCATTTTATTTACAATATCATCAAATTCATCTATTATTTTTTCTTCTTCTTCGGTAATTACTTGATATTTTTCCATCTCTTCTAAAACATTTTTAAATGTTTCGTAACTAACCCTTATATCTGATTCTTTGTCTGGTCCGAAAATTTTATTCAAGTATTTCTCTAATACGATTGCACTTCTTTCATACATATTTATTTACATCCTTCCAAATTTTATTTCATCTTTTCTTTGATTTTTACTAACGTATTTAACGCATCTATTGGAGTTAATTCATTTAAATTAACTTTATCTAATTCATGTGCAATTTCTGCCAATTTGTAATTATACATGTCAAATTGTCCTTCGACTTTTTTCTTATCTTGTTTTTCTGCTTTTTTACCAGTTAATATATTTTTCTTTTCTATATTTCTTAAAAACTCATTTGCTTTTTGGGTTACTGCTTTTGGTACTCCTGCTAATCTTGCAACATGTATACCATAGCTTTCGTCTGTACCACCTCTAACTATTTTTCTTAGGAATATTATGTCTTCTCCTTTTTCTTTAACTGCTATTGAGTAATTTTTTATTCCTTCTGATTGGTTTTCTAATTCTGTTAATTCATGATAGTGTGTTGCAAACAAGGTTTTTGCTCCACATTTTTCTTTGTCTGCTATATATTCTGCAACAGCCCATGCAATTGATAATCCATCATATGTTGATGTTCCTCTTCCTATTTCGTCTAGTATTACTAAGCTGTTTGATGTGGCTTCTTTTAATATTGTTGCAACTTCCATCATTTCTACCATAAATGTACTTTGCCCCATACTCAAATCATCTGAAGCTCCTACTCTTGTAAAAATTTTGTCTACTACCCCTATATGTGCTTCTGCTGCTGGTACAAAACTTCCTACTTGTGCCATAAGTGTTATTAATGCTACTTGTCTCATATATGTTGATTTACCTGCCATGTTAGGTCCTGTTATTATAGATAATCTGTTTTCTTCTTTGTCTAAGTATGTATCATTATCTATAAAAGCTCCTGCACCCAACATTTTTTCTATAACCGGATGTCTTCCTGATTTAATGTCTATTATTCCAGAATTGTCTACTTGTGGCATGCAGTAATTTAAGTCTTCTGCAACTTGTGCAAATGATGTTAATACATCTAATTCAGATACTGCCATTGCGGTTGTTTGTAATCTTTTTATGTTTTTTGCAATTTGCTCTCTTATTTCTATAAATGCATTATATTCTAAGTTTACAACTTTTTCTTCTGCTCCTAAAATTTGGTTTTCTAGGTTTTTTAGGTCTTCTGTTATATATCTTTCTGCATTTGTTAATGTTTGCTTTCTTACATATCTTTCTGGTACTTGTGACAAATATGATTTTGTTACTTCTATAAAATATCCAAATACTTTATTAAACCCTACTTTTAGATTTTTTATTCCTGTTTTTTCTCGCTCTTCGGCTTCTAAGTTTACTATCCAATTTTTTCCTTCTGTTGTTGCTGTTTTTAATTTGTCTATTTCTTCATTATATCCAATTTTTATTATTCCACCGTCTTT
>CAJKVD010000007.1 GCA_905203195.1 uncultured Clostridium sp.
TGTAACTTTTTAACCCTTTAACTTAGGTAGAACAAAAGCAACTATCAAAAATATTATTAAAATTTTTCCAATTGCTCCTAAATTCCACACTATACTTGCTCCAACCAGGAAACAAAAAATTGTTATTAAAAAAGTCATATACTGTTCCTCCTTGGGATTTTTTATACTATAATTATATCACAATTATTATTATTATTCAAATTTTATATTTGCTTTAAGATTTCAACAACAATCTTCCAAATTCCAAATGCTCCAAAAATCAATACACATCCAATAACATAAATTTTTAAAGCTTTTTTTACATCTGCTCTTCCATCTATTCCAGATAGCATAAATTGAATTCCTAAAACAATTCCCACAATAACGGCTATTGCAATTCCTACTTGTAATACAATATTATAAATCATTCCTGAAAACTTAGCAAGCTCTCCTTCTTTTATTTTATCTTTTGTTCCTTTTTTAACGAATTTATCTGCATCATTAATCATGTCATCCAAGGATTCAGAAGAAGAATTTTTAGCAATTATATCAGGAGAACTATAAATAGTATCTTTAGTTAAAGAATTAAATTTTTCATCAGTTTCATCTTGATTAACAGCTGCAGCTATTCCCTCAAAATTAAAATAATCTTCTCCCTTATATTTTGATTTTTCACTATCTCCCAATTCCTTCCATTTAACATTTAAAACTAAAAACAAGGCATTTTTTTGCTTTTTAGAAAAATCTTTTAAATCATCTTCTTTTATATGAATATTTTTATATTCCTTATCTATTTTATTCAATACTGTTTTTCCAAAAGTATTATTAACATAATCTCTGCTTCTAATAGAAGTGTCATAACTATATTTTTCATCCCATCCCTTTTCAAATGAATTAATTATATCTTTGGCTCCTACATTAGCAGCAAAAACACATGCAGTATTTCCAATTATAACAAAAAAAATTAATAACAAAAATAATATCTTTATTTTTTTATTTAAAATCATACTCTTTGCATTCCCCTATTCTAAAATATACCTTTAATATTATTATAACAAACTAAACTTTATTTTACAAGCAAATATATTTTTATATTATATAAATTTCGAAAACCAATATAATACAAAAAAATATAGAAATACTTAATTTTCTATATCTAAAAACTGGCGTAGGTGAGAGGGTTCGAACCTCCGCGCCGATTGCTCGACCTAGCAGTTTAGCAAACTGCCCCCTTCACCACTTGGGTACACCTACAAATAAAATTTTTAAAAAAAAAAGATATAAAACAAAATCTATATTCATAAATTATGGTCTTATATAAAAATAAAAATGGCGCAGAGGGTGGGATTCGAACCCACGGTACGCTATAAACGCACGCCAATTTTCAAGACTGGTGCCATAAACCAACTCGACCACCTCTCCAAATAATTAACAAAAGTCTGTTATGTCTCGCGACAGTATTTATATTAACATTTTTACAGACATTTGTCAATACAAATTTTCCATTTTTTTATTTTCTTTTTATATTATAAATATCTTTAAACTGAACAGCCCTATCTATAGCCATTTGCTCTTCTTCAGAAATAGTATATGCAGATTTTGCATTTTCAACAGGTTTAGCATAAATATTAGACATTTCCCTTGAATAAATACCATTTAAAACAACACCAGAATTATTTTCATCTAGCAAAGCCAATGCAAAACTTAAATCGCTACCAGTATCTTTAAAAGCATTATATCTAACAATCCCTACTTTTTGAATACAACCAGACAATTGATTTTCAAAATCCTTAAAAATCAATTGTAAATCCGCATTTTGCTTTTCTACTTTTTCGACCCTATAAATATAATTTTCTAAATCTTCTTCAATATTTTTTCCATTTCCAATTTTCTTCATAAAATCAATATAACGTTTATTTAAATTTGAAACTCTAATAATTAAAATAAGAAAACCAATAAGTAAAATAACAATTAAAACAGCAGAAATAATTAAAAAGTTATCTGTTTTTAAAAAAGTTATTAAATTATCCATAGACAAACCTCCTCTCTAAGCCATTATTTCATCAAATTTAATATTCTCTCTAAATCATCACTACTACTATATTCAATTATAATTTTCCCTTTTCTTCTTCCAGCATCTAATCTTACTTTAGTACCAAAAAAATTCTGAAAAGTATTTTCAATATCTTGATATAAAACTTGCTTGCGTTGCAATTGTTCTTTTGTTTCAGGGTTTTCTTTCTGCATTGAATGTTCTGCTTGTCTAACAGTAACCCCTCTTTCAACCATCTTTAACGCCATGGCATATTGCTTTTCCGGATCTTGAATAGAAAGTAAAGCTCTACAATGACCTTCAACCAATTTTCCCTGTTTAACAAATTCTAATACTCGTGGATCCAAGTTAAGAACTCTAAGTGTATTGCAAATAGCACTTCTACTCTTCCCAATTTGCTTTGCAACTTCTTCTTGAGTCATACCATATTTATCAATAAGATTCTTTATTCCCATTGCTTTTTCATAAGCATTCAAATCTTCTCTTTGCAAATTTTCTATAAGAGAAATCTGTGAATTTATCTTATCATCATCTTCGCGTATAATAGCTGGAACTTCTTCCAACCCAGCTAATTTACAAGCTCTCCATCTTCTTTCTCCTGCTATTATAGAATAATATCCATCTTTTTTTGCAACAACAATAGGTTGAATTAAACCATAAGTTTTTATTGATTCAGCCAATTCCTCTAATGCCTCTTGATCAAAAACTTTTCTTGCTTGCTCTTTATTTGGCTCTATCTCTGTCAATTTTAAATTTTTAAATTTATCTGTTCCCTGTTGTTTTTCTTCCTCTGGAACCGGGCCAAATAAAGCATCAAGTCCTTTTCCTAATCCAGATTTTTTTGTCATATATATCACCTACCACTTTCATTTTCTCTTTTATTCTCTAAGCCCTATGTTTATGCTTTTTCTCATCATCTTCATCATTCTTCTTCAAAAATTCTTTAGTAAATTTATCATAGCTTTTAGCTCCTTTTGAACGTGGATCATATTCAGTAATCGGCATACCATAACTTGGCGCCTCACTTAATCTTACATTTCTAGGAATTACTGTTTTATATACTTTATCTCCAAAATATTTTTTAACTTCCTTCACTACTTGATTTGATAAATTTGTTCTCATATCATACATAGTAAGTAAAGCTCCCTCAATTTGTAAATTCTTATTAAGATGTTTTTTTACAAGATTAACTGTATTTAGCAATTGACCCAAACCTTCCAAAGCATAATACTCACATTGAACTGGTATTAAAACACTATCAGAAGCAGTAAAAGAATTTAAAGTTATAAGTCCTAATGATGGTGGGCAATCTATCAAAATATAATCAAAGCTTTCTTTTATTTCATCCAATTTTTCTTTTAGCCTTTGCTCCCTAGACATCATTGATACAAGCTCTACTTCAGCTCCAGCCAAACTTATGTTTGATGGACATATATATAAATTTTTTACAGATGATTTAACTAAAGCATCCTGCATAGGTGTATCACCAACCAATATGTCATATGTTGAAAATTCAACCTCTCTATCAGTTCCTAAGCCACTTGAAGCATTTCCTTGTGGATCTGCATCAATTAATAAAACTGTTTTTCCCTTTTTTGCCAAAAAAGTACTTAAATTTATAGTTGTCGTAGTTTTTCCTACTCCTCCTTTTTGATTCGCCACTGATATAACTTTTCCCATTTTATTGCCCCCATATTCTAGTTAATTTTTATATATAAGTCTTGTTTTTCTTCCTACTACATCATATATAATTTTGTTTAAATTGTCAATGTATTTTTCTCATTTTCTTAAAAAAAATTTGAGCTTAAAAACTCAAATTTTCAAAATAAAATTTATAATATTTAAATCGGTTCTTTATTAGGAATACCAGGTTTTCTAGGATATTTGCTAGGCGTATTTTTTTCTTTCTTTATAATAACAATATTTCTTCCCATATCAGTGTCTGGTAAAAAGAATTTATTAACATCATATAATTTTCCACCTAAAATGTCTATTGCTTTATTAGCTTTCTTTAATTCTTCATCAACACTTGAACCTTTCATGCAAATACATTTTCCACCAACCTTTACCAATGGTAACATATATTCTGACAACACACTTAAATTTGCAACTGCTCTTGAAACCGAATAATCAAATTTTTCCCTAAAATCCTTATTTTTTCCGAAATCTTCAATTCTACCATGAATTGCAACAATCCCATTCAATTCCAACTCTTTAATCACAATTTGTAAAAAATTAATTCTTTTATTTAATGAATCCATTAAAGTCACATCTATATCTGGTCTTAATATTTTTAATGGTATTCCAGGAAATCCTGCTCCTGTCCCAATATCTGCTACTGAACTTCCCTCATTTATATCATTACAAACAGTCAAACTATCAATAAAATGTTTTAAAATAATCTCTTTTGGTTCAACAATTGCAGTCAAATTAATTTTTTCATTCCACTCTATCAACATATTCATATATTTATAAAATTTCAAAACTTGCCCATCATTAATATTAACTTTTATTTTACTACATTGACTTTTTAATTCTTTTTTAAAAATTTCAAACTCCACTTTTCCACTCCTTTAAAAAATTTAGTTTTTTTCCACTCCAAGTATAAAAAACTAAAATACTTTTCCACAATTTATTTACACCTGTGGATTATTTCTTTTTGCCTGTAAATAAATCAATAATACAGAAATATCAGCAGGAGATACACCAGAAATTCTTGAAGCTTGTCCTATTGAACGTGGTCTTAATTTTTCCAATTTTTGCCTAGCTTCTATACGAATACCCTTAACATCATCATAGCAAATATCCTCAGGTAATAATTTTTCCTCTAATTTTTTAAATTTTTCAACTTGCTGTTCTTGCATTTTTAAATATCCTTCATATTTTACTTGTATCTCAACCTCTTCAGCTTCTTGTAAATTAAGTTCTGGTCTATTTTTATCAATAGCAGCCAAATTCTCATATGTAATTTCAGTTCTTTTTAATAATTCAACCATTTTAGTACCAGTAGAAAGAGGACTTGTACCTACACTAACCAAAAATTCATTGACTTCATCTGTTGGCTTTACTATAGTACTTTTAAGTCTCTTAATTTCATCTTCTATATGACTCTTTTTATCTAAAAATCTCTTATACCTTTCATCAGAAATCAGGCCAACATCATGTCCTATCTCAGTCAAGCGTAAATCTGCGTTATCTTGTCTTAAAAGTAACCTATACTCTGCCCTAGAAGTCATCATTCTATAAGGTTCATTTGTTCCTTTTGTAACAATATCATCAATTAAAACACCTATATAGCCCTGTGTTCTATCTAATATTACAGGATCTTTCCCTTTGATTTTTTGTGTTGCATTAATTCCTGCCATTAGCCCTTGACATGCAGCTTCTTCATAACCAGAAGTTCCATTTATTTGACCCGCCATAAATAAACCATCAATTCCTCTATATTCTAAAGAAAGTTTTAACTCGTCAGGTTTAATACAATCATATTCAATAGCATATGCAGGCCTAGTAAATTCCGCATGCTCTAATCCTGGAATCGTATGATATAACGCTATTTGTACTTCTTCTGGTAAAGAAGAACTCATTCCTTGTATATACATTTCTTCTGTATCTAAGCCTACAGGCTCAACGAAAGCTTGATGTCTAGGCTTATCACTAAAACGTACTACTTTATCTTCTATTGATGGGCAATATCTAGGACCTGTTCCTTCTATTCTACCACCATACAATGGAGATCTAGATAAATTTTTTCTAATAATTTCGTGTGTCTTTTCGTTAGTATATGTCAAATAACAATCAACTTGTTCCAAATTCTTTATTTTATCATCAAATGAAAACGGAACAATATTATCATCGCCCTTCTGAACTTCCATCTTAGAAAAATCAATACTTCTTCTGTTTATTCTTGCAGGAGTTCCTGTTTTAAATCGAACCAACTCTATTCCCAATCTTTTTAAGCAATCAGAAAGTTTATTAGCAGCTGCCACACCATCTGGTCCACTTTCTTCCGAAAATTCACCAATATAAATTTTACCTTTTAAATATGTACCTGTAGCTAAAATAACAGCTTTAACTTTATACACAGCTCCAACAGCAGTTTTAATTGCCTTTACATTGCCATTTTCAACAACAATATCCACAATTTCTCCCTGTTTTACACTTAAATTCTCTTGCAATTCCAAAGTATGCTTCATTTCCATTTGATATTTTTTTCTATCAGCTTGTGCTCTCAAAGAATGAACAGCAGGTCCTTTAGATGTATTCAACATTTTTATCTGAATCATACTCTTATCTATATTTTTGCCCATTTCACCACCCAGTGCATCTATCTCTCTAACCAAATGACCTTTAGAACTCCCACCTATATGTGGATTGCATGGCATATTCGCAATATTCTCCAAACTTATAGAAAATATCAACGTTTTCATTCCAAGGCGTGCAGCAGCAAGAGCAGCCTCACACCCAGCATGACCAGCACCAACAACAGCAACATCGTATTCTCCAGCATCATATTCTTTTATATTATTTTTTTCTTCATCATTTACTAGTTTCATTTTTTCATATCCTTTCATTAAATTAAAAACATTTATATTTTACAAAACAAAATAATTACTAAAAAACTCTTAACTCTATAGGTTACTATATTAACCATCCATAAGCGAATGTTTCGCAGATACTTTTAGTCTGTATCCGTTGGCGCTCTAGGGCTTGGCAAGAATGTTTCACAAAAATTTTCCTTTCATGTGAAACTGAAAACAGTGTTTTGTTTATTAAGAAAAAAAGATAAACTTATAAGTTTTACGCGTACTTATGTAAACTTCTTACCCTGTCTGGGTTTTAACCCTATAGATTACTAATGACCTTTTTTAATCATATAAAATAATTTTATTTTAATTATGTAACGTTTATAAAAAAACTTATTAGAATTTTTCGCATTTTTTCAGTATATTATCCACAGTCTAAAATTTTGCTAAAAATTTTTCATTTTAATGTGGATAACTTTTCTCAAAATTAATATTTTACAAAAAGCTATCCATATTTATAAAAAAATCTATTTAATTTGTATTCAAAATCGTCATATTTTAAAATTAATACATCTTTTTAGTAATTTGTCATTTAAATACTTTTTTAAGCTTATTTTTGATTTTAATAGGTTATTTTTTATTTTCCCAAACAGAATTTAGAAAAGATTTCATTTATAATATCATCAGTTACAATTTCACCTGTAATTTCACTCAAATTTTCTAAAATTTCTTTTAAAAAGATTGCTATAATATCTAATGGCATATTTAAAGAATTTTTTGCATCAACACAACTTTTATATGCTTTATGGATCAAATTTTTCTGTCTTATATTAGTAATAACATTAGCATTATCAACACTTATTTCTTCCATAGAAAACATATTTCCTATAATTTTATACAATTTTTCTAATCCCTCTTGCTTTAAAGTAGACATTTTCATTATATATTTACAAGAGTTCTGTATTTCAGGAATATTTTCATCAATCACAGGATTTAAATCAATTTTATTCAAAACCAAAATTGCTTTTTTTCCTTTAATAATCTGCAAGATTTCCTTGTCCTCAATTGACAAATCTCTACTACTATCAAGAATTGCAATAACTAAATCTGCATCATTAGCAGCATCTTTTGATTTTGAAATTCCTATTCTTTCCACTTCATCCTTCGCTTCATGAATCCCAGCCGTATCAATTAACTTCAATGGAACTCCTTCAATTGTAACGAATTCTTCAATTGTATCCCTTGTAGTTCCCTCAATTTCAGTAACTATAGCCCTATCCTCATTTAAAATACAATTTAATAAAGACGATTTACCTGCATTTGGCCTACCAATTATAGCTGTTTTCACTCCATCTTTTAATAATTTACCATCTTCAAAACTCTTTTCTAAACAATACAAATCTTCTGAAACATTTTCTAACATATTCTCAATTTCAGAAACTGTAACCTCATCTAAATCATACTCAGGATAATCAATATCTACTTCTACATTTACCATAACATCCATTATTTTTTTCTTAATTTCATGTATTTTTCTTGAAAGTCTACCCTCTAACTGATTCATACCAGCTCTTAATTCTTTTTCTGATTTTGCATCAATAATATCTATAACAGATTCCGCTTGCAATAAATCAATTCTTCCATTTAAAAAAGCCCTTTTGGTAAACTCGCCTGGTTCAGCCATTTCCGCACCATTTTTTAAACATAGTTCTAATATTTTTTTTACAACTAAATTTCCTCCATGTGTATTTATTTCACACATATTTTCTGTAGTATAGCTTTTAGGTTCTTTGAAATAAGAAACTAAAACCTCGTCCAATACAGCATTTTCAGGTATTTCACGATTCTCATATTTTTCTAAATTTTCTACTATATGACCATATTTTATGGTATACCCTTTTATCTCTTCAATATCTTCTTTCTTTTTTGGAACAAATATTTTTTCCAAAATTTCAAAACATTCTTCTCCGCTCATTCTTACTATTCCAATACCACCAATCCCGTGGAGCCGTAGAAATAGAAGCAATTACACTCATATATAAAACCTCCTTATATTACCACAAAAAAGTCAAAGATAGAAATTACTAAAATGTAAATCCGACCTTTGACCTCCGATTTATTTATTTTTTAATGATATAACAATTTTTCTATGTGGCTCTTCGCCTACACTAATTGTTTGAACTTTAGAGTTTTCTTGTAACTTACTATGAATTATTTTTCGCTCATATGGCTGCATTGGCTCCAAAGTAATTGGTTTTCTTGTTTTAACAACCGTCTTTGCAACTTTTTCTGCCAAATCCTCTAAAGTTTTTTCTCTTTTCTCTTTATATCCTTCAATATCAAGAATAACTCTTACTCTTTGATCAACATTTTTTGATGCAATAGAAGATAATATAGCTTGTAATGCATATAAAGTTTCACCTCTATACCCTATCAAAAAACCTAATTTTTCATTAGATATAGAAACACTTAAACCTTGATCATTAGAATCAACCACATATATTGCACCCTCAGGCAACTCTTTTATAAATTCTGCTAAAAATTTTTCTACATTTTGTTTTGCAATAAACTGATTTTGTTTAGATAAATGTACTTCCTTCTTTGATAAATGCACATTATTTCTAACTTTATTTTCATCATCCAAATCTTTTAATGTCATTTCTATTTTTACAACCCTTGGTGTCAAAATACTAAAAAAACTACGTTTTTCATCTTCCAAAACTTTAATTTGTACATGATCTCTATTGACTTTTAATTGCTTTAAACCTTTTTCAATAGCCTCATTTGTAGTTTTTCCTTCTACAATAATTGTTTTAGACATATAAAGACCTCCTTAACCATTAAAAGTTAATATTAAATATATTTTAATCATCTTTAATAACTTTATTTAAAACTAATCTTTCACCTATCATTGCAATATTATTAACAAGCCAATACAAAGCCAAACCTAATGGAGCAACCAAAGAAATAGAAACCGACATAATTGGCATCATCCAAGACATCATCTTATTAGTTTGCTCCATTACATCATACTCTTCTTCCTCTTTTTTTACCATTGAAGTCCCTTTATTTTCATTATTAATATCAACATTTTCTATAGTTTTTCCAATATTTTTATCACCAATTTTATCTTTTTTATCCTTTTGCTGCAAAGATGTTGTAATTTTCATAGATACAAAAGTAGATATTATATATAAAATTGGAATAATATATACAGTCCAATCACCCAAATTTTGTTGTGGTATTTTACTTAAATCTAAACCTAAAAAATTCATATTCAAGTCAACGTCTTTTACCTGTTCATCATCTGAATTTATTTCCTTTAAAAAATCAGATTCTCTAATCAAATCAATCTCCGGATAAGCTGCACTAACTGTTTTCTGAGCTTCTTGCAATTGGACTTCATAATTACTAATCTTATTTGTATCCAACTTCTTCATATAAGTCAATGGACATCTAACCATATAGAAAATGGAAATTAACAAAATAAACTGCAAAATAGTACCTAAACAACCACTAAAAGGATTCATATTTTCCTCTTTATACATCTTCATCATTTCTTGATTCAATTTTTTTGGATCATTTTTATACTTAAATTGCAAAACTTGCATCTTTTGATTTAATTTTGCACTTTTTTTCATTGTTTTTTGTTGTTTAATAGATAATGGTAACATTAACAATTTAATTACAAGTGTAAATAAAATCATTGCCAGTCCATAATTTTGCACCAAATTATAAATAAAATTTAAAACATAACCAAATATATTTGCAAAAAATTGAAACATTTTTTTACCTCCTGGTTATTTTAGTGGATCGTATCCACCCTTAGAAAAAGGATTACAACGAATTATTCTCCAAACAGTTAATATCAAACCTTTAAAAACACCATATTTTTCAAAAGCCTGCTTTGAATATTCTGAACATGTAGGATAAAATTTACAATGAATATTTTTACTAGAAATCCATAAAGATATGTTCTTCTGATACCAGCAAATAATATTAATTATCAACTTTTTCATTATACTTTCCTTTTTACTTATACAGTTTTGCTTTTAAGAAAATTTTCTTTAAATCCTGGCAAATATCTAAAAAACTAACACATTTAGGTGATTGTTTCTTATTCCATAAAAAAACAATAGAGTAACCTTCACATATTTTAGATTCTTCTATGGAATAACTTTCTCTAATCAAACGTTTTAATCTATTTCGTCCTACGGCTTTAGCTACTTTTGAACTAATAGCAAGTCCCAAAAAATTAGATCCAAAACATTTATTTTTTTCTACAAAAACAATCAAATATTTTCCAGAAAAACATTTTCCATGAGTCAAAACTTTTTTAAATTCATAATTTTTTTTTAACATTTTTGTTTTTTTCATTACAATACCCCTTTGTCTAAAGCCAATAGGTAAACTAAAATGAAAAAATAAAATTGAAAATTAAAATGGCAATTAAAAATTGCAACATTTCAATAATCAACATTCATTCGCTTGACTAAGCAGTTAATTTTTTTCTACCTTTTGCTCTTCTTGCTTTTACTACATTTCTTCCAGCTCTTGTTTTCATTCTTTTCATAAAACCATGCTCTCTTTTTTCTTGTCTGTTTTTTGGTTGAAAAGTTCTTTTCATTACTAGCACCTCCTACTGTTTTTTTATATTTAATTCCAGTTTAGGAATTTCATTCAAGTTAATAAAATGAGTCCAAACCCATTCTTTTAAAAATTTAAGTAAATCGATTATACTCCACAAACCATAAAATTGTCAAGTCTATTAAAAAATTTTTTTATTTTACGAACACAACAAAATCAATTTTTCGTTGTAACATAATTGTAATATAAGAAAGTTATCCACAGTTTTTTTAAAAGTTTTCCACAGGAAAAAATTTTTTTCCACAATTTTATTGACTTATCAACAAAAAATCTGTTATGATATGAGGGTATCAAAAAAAGAGATTTTAAATATTTATCTTTTTTC
>CAJKVD010000008.1 GCA_905203195.1 uncultured Clostridium sp.
AAAAATAATAAGCAAAATGCAACAATTATAAGACACCGAAAGAACAGATTTAGTGCAAGAATATAAAGAAAGTTATGAAATTTTAATAAATATTTTTGATGAGATAGTAAAAATCTTTAGAGACGAAAATTTAACAATAAATCAATATTCAAACATATTAAAACAAGGTCTAAAGGCAAGCGGTCTAGGAAAAATACCAGGAACACAAGAACAAGTAATAATAGGTGATGTAGACAGGTCACGAAGTCATAAAGTTGACACAATATTTATAATAGGGCTAAATGATGGGGTATACCCAAGTATAAATAAAAGTGAAGGCTTCTTAGGAGATGAAGATAGAGAATATTTAAAAGAACAAGGAATAGAATTAGCAAAAGGAACATTAGAAAATTTATATGATGACAAGTTCAATATTTATAAAGCATTTACAACAGCAGAAAAAAAACTATATTTATCATACAGCTCAGCAGACACAGAAGGAGGAACATTAAGGCCATCAATGTATATAGCAAAAATAAAAAAAATGTTTCCAAAATTAGAAGAAAAAAGTGACATAATAAATCCAATTTATAAAATTACAAACAAAAAGGCAACGTATGAGACGTTAATTGAAAAAATATCAAAAATAGAAGAAAATAAATTAGAAGCAGAATGGAAAGAAGTATATAAATATTATCAATCCAAAAAAGAATGGAATACAAAATTAAATAAAGATTTAAAGGGAATAAGGTACACAAATCTTCCTAAAAAAATCGAAAATAAAACAATAAAAAAGTTATATGGAAATATATTAAAAACAAGTGTATCAAGGCTAGAAACATATAAAAAATGCCCATTTTCATATTTCTTAAAATATGGATTAAATCTAAAAGAAAAAGAAGAATTGAAAATACAAAGTTTTGATACAGGTTCATTTATGCATGAAGTAATAGATTTATTCTTCAATAATGTTAAAGAAGAAAATATACAACTAAACGAATTATTAGGAAAAGAAGAAAAAATACAAAAAATAGTAAATCAAATAATTGAAACGAAATTAGACTATGGAAAATACAAATTTACAGCAACTGTAAAATATAAAATATTAATACAAAGATTAGAAAGAATGATTACAAAAGCATTAAAATATATTATAGAAAGCTTAGTATATAGTGATTTCAATGTAGAAGGCACAGAAGTAGAATTTGGAAAAGGAGAAGAAAACAAGCCAATAGAGATAACATTAGATAATGGAAAGAAAATAGAAATCACAGGAAAAATAGATAGAGTTGATGTTGCTAAATCAGCAGATGGAAAATATTTAAGAATTATAGATTATAAATCATCTGCAAGAAATGTAGACTTAAATGAAGTATATGCAGGAATATCAATACAATTATTAACATATTTAGATGCAATATGTGAAGAAAAGGATTTTTTACCAGCAGGAATATTGTATTTTAATCTAATAGAAAAAAATGTAAGTCCAAAAGCAAAAACAGAAGAAGTAATAGAAGAAGAAATACGAAAACAATTTAAAATGAAGGGATTAATTTTAGCAGATATTGAAGTAATGAAAATGCAAGACAACAATTTAAAAGAGGGAGTTACATCAAAAATATTACCAGCAGGAATCAGTGCAAAAGGAGAAATTAGTAAAAGAGACACAAATGGAGTAAATAAAGAAGAATTCGAAATTTTGCAAAAATATATAAAAAGAATAATAAAACAAATAGGAGAAGAAATTTTACAAGGAAAAATAGACCTAAAACCAACAAATCATAAAGGAAACACTCCATGCCAATATTGTGAATACCATTCAATATGTGGTTTTGATGCAAGAAACAATCAAAACAAATATGAATATATTGAAAATCTAAGCAAAGACGATATAATAAGAAAAATGAAATAAAGAGGTGTAAAGTGGATTTATCAAATGAAAATATAGTATACACAAAAACTGATAAAACAGAATATATACAATTTAAAAAGTTGTTAAAATACAGTGATATTATAACACATGCATTTTCTGTTGGAACAGATGTTAATTTTAGAGGAACCAAAAAGGAAAAAGAGAAAATAATAAAATGTAATCAAGAAAAGATGCTAAATGATTACACCAAATTATGTACAAGTTTAGACTTAGAAAAAAATAATATAGTAAGACCAATACAAACACATTCAAATAATATAAAAATAGTAACAAGAAAAATACTAAAAAACGAGCCAGATATATATGTAGAAAAATATGAAAACACAGATGGACTAATAACTCAGAAAAAAGATATAATATTAGCAACTACTAGTGCAGATTGCATCCTATTAATATTTTTTGATCCACAAACAAAAACAATAGCAAATATTCACTCAGGATGGAAAGGAACATATAAGCAAATAGCAAGTAAAACCGTAAAAAAAATGAAGCAAGAATTAAGTATAAAACCAGAAAATCTAATTTGTTGCATGTGCCCAAGTATTAGAAAATGCCATTTTGAAGTTAAACAAGATGTAAAAGACTTATTTGAAGAAGAATTTAAAAATAAAACAGACATAAGTAGATTAATAAAAAAACAACCATATAAAGAAGGTACAGATGAAAAATGGAATATAGACACAATAGAATTAAATAAAGCAATGTTAATAAAAGAAGGACTGAAACCAGAGAATATAATAGACAGTAAGATTTGCACTGTCTGCAATTCAGACCAACTACATTCATATAGAGTAGAAAAAGAAAAATTAGGATTAGAAACAGCAATAATTGCTTTGAAATAATAGAAAGGAAAGAAAATTCATATGTACCAAACATGGGAAGAACTAGAAAACTCAATAAAGAATTGTCAAAAATGTAATTTGTGTAAAGCAAGACAAAATATTGTATTTGGAGTAGGAAATAAAAATGCAATAATAATGTTTATAGGCGAAGGACCAGGAGCAGATGAAGATAGATTAGGAGAACCATTTGTAGGAAGAGCAGGAAAACTGATGAATATGGCATTCAAAATGGTCGGAATAAATAGAGAAAATGTGTATATTGCAAATATAGTAAAATGTAGACCACCTCAAAATAGAAATCCAAAAGAGGATGAAGCTACTGCATGCTTAGATTATTTACGTAATCAAGTAGTATTAGTAAAACCAAAAATAATAGTACTTTTAGGAAGTGTAGCCTTAAAAAACATATTAGGCAAAGAATATGGAATTACAGCTTCCAGAGGAAAATGGATTGAAAAAAAAGGAATTACATATATGCCCACCTGGCATCCAGCAGCATTACTACGTGATGAAAATAAAAAAATTGACTTTATTAAAGACCTAATGTTAGTTACTGAACGTGTGAACCAAGTAGTCAAAAACATTGACTATACTGAATAAAAAATATAGAATAGTAAAAAAAATGAAAGGAACTAGAAATGAAAGATATACAAGAAAAAATGAATTACTGTTTAAATTGCAAAATAAAACCATGTTCAAACAAAGGATGCCCATTAGGAAATGATATACCAGAATTTATAAAATTAGCAAAAGAAGAAAAAATAGAAGAAGCATATGCTACAATATCAAAAACTAGTGTATTACCAGGAATATGTGGAAGAGTATGCCCACATATGAAGCAATGTGAAGGAAGTTGTGTAAGAGGAATAAAAGGAAGCCCAGTAGATATAGGAACAATAGAAAGTTACATATTTGACAAAGCAATGGAACAAGGCTTAAGCTTAAAAAAGATATATGAAAAATATTCAAGTGAAGAAAACAAGCAAGAAAAAGAAATATTAAAATGTAAAAAAGTAGCAATAATAGGAGGAGGACCAGCAGGGTTAACATGTGCAGCGTTTTTAGCTAAAGAAGGGATAAAAGTTACAATTTATGAAAAATATGATTCTCTTGGAGGAATTTTAGCACACGGAATACCAGACTTTAGACTATCTAACCAAGTAGTAGAAAAAACAATAAACAATATATTAGAACTAGGAATTAAAGTAGAATACAAAAAAGAACTAGGAAAAAATTTAGATTTAGAAAAACTTAAACAAAAATATGATGCAGTATTTTTATCAACAGGAGCAAACAAATCTGCAAAAATGGGAGTAGAAGGGGAAAATCTAAAAGGAGTATATGGAGGAAATGAATTATTAGAAAAAGATATGCATCCAGATTACAATGGAAAAACAGTAGCAGTAATAGGCGGAGGAAATGTAGCAATGGACTGTGCCAGAACAATCCAAAGAAAAGGAGCTAAAGAAGTATTAATCATTTATAGAAGAGCAGAAGAACAGATGCCAGCAGAAAAAAAAGAAATAGAAGAAGCAAAAAAAGAAGGAGTAAAATTTGTATTCCAAAATAATATTGTAAAAATTATAGGAAATGAAAAAGTAGAAAAAGTAGAATTAATAAAAACAAAACTAATAAAAAAAGAAGGAGAAACAAGAGAAGTACCTGTAAACATAGATGGCAGTAATTATAGTATTGATGTGGATTATATAATTATGGCACTTGGTGGGACTGTATCAGATGAAACATTGACTTTAGGACTAACTTTAAATAAATGGGGAAATATTTTAGTTGATGAAAAATATCAGACTTCAGATACTAAAATTTTTGCTGGTGGAGATTTAGCAGGCACAAAAGGTACGGTAGCTTTGGCAGCAAGATCTGGAAGAGAAGCAGCAAAAAATATAAAAAAATTCTTGATTTTTTAAAAAAAGTCGTGTATAATATATAGATGTTGCCACGCAATATTGCTATAAAATTAAATATTTATATTATTTAAAGGTTGTGAAAATTTTAAATTTTAAAATTTTCCAACCTCATTTGTGACTTTAAAGCCAAAATATTAAAAAATAAGGAAGGAGAAAAGATGGAAAAAGAAGAAAACATATTAGGAACAGAAAAAATAGGAAAATTAATAAGAAAATTTTCAATACCATGTATAATATCATTATTAGTAAACTCATTGTATAACATAATCGACCAAATATTTATTGGTTGGGGAGTAGGATACATAGGAAATGGGGCAACAAATGTAGTGTTCCCATTAACAATGATAGGATTAGCATTATCATTAATGTTTGGTGATGGAGCATCAGCCTATTTAAGTTTAAAACTTGGAGAAAAGAAAAAAGAAGAAGCAGCAAAAGGTGTAGGAAATGCAGTAGCAATATCATCAATAATATCAATAATATTTTGCGCCATAACATTAATATTTTTACCACAATTATTAACAATGTTTGGATGCACAGAAACATTAAGAGAATATGCAATAAAATATGGTTCAATAATAGCAATAGGATTACCATTTTCAATGATAGGAACAACATTAAACTCAATAATAAGAGCAGATGGTAGTCCCAAATATTCAATGGCATCAATGCTTACAGGAGCAATATTAAATACAATATTAGATCCAATATTTATATTTGTATTTAAAATGGGAGTTGAAGGTGCAGCAATAGCTACAGTGATAAGCCAAATAGCAACATTTATATTAAATATAATTTATATTAAAAAATTCAAATCAATCAAAATAAGCAAAGAATCATTAAAAATAAAAGCAAGTATAGTAAAAAATGTTGCAATGTTAGGAATAAGCAGTTTTATTACACAAATGAGCATAGTATTTGTAATGGCGGCAGAAAACAATTTACTTGGAAAATATGGCATGGAATCAAAATTTGGTTCAGAAATACCAATCACAGTATTAGGAATAGTAATGAAAATAAGCCAAATATTAAACAGTATTATAATAGGAATAGCAGCAGGAGCCCAACCAATATTTGGATATAACTATGGTGCTGGAAAATTTGATAGAGTTAAGAAAACTTTAAAAATAGTATTAGGAACAAGTGTTATAATAAGTACATTTGCATTTATATTATTCCAAACAATCCCAGATAAATTAATAGCAATATTTGGAAGCGGAGATGAAAATTACATAGAATTTGCATGCTTAACATTTAGAACATATTTAATGTTATGTATATGTAACGGAATACAAATACCATCAGGAATATTCTTCCAAGCAATTGGAAAAAGTATAAAAAGTGCAATATTATCAATATCAAGACAAATAGCATTTTTAATACCAGCAATGATAACATTTAGCCACTTTTTCGGATTAAAAGGAGTATTATTTGCAGGACCATTTGCAGATGGATTAGCATTTATATTAGCATCAATATTATTAGTAAAAGAAGTAAAGAATTTAAAAGCAGGAAATGTTGAACAAAAAGAATTAAAAGAAAATAATAGTGTAGAAGCAAAAATGGATAAACATGTAGTAATAACAATAGCAAGAGAATATGCATCTGGTGGAAGATATGTTGGTAAACTAGTTGCAGAAAAATTAGGCATTAAAGTATATGATAAAGAATTTATAATAAAAATAGCAGAAGAAACAGGATTATCACAAGAATATATAGAAAACAATGAACAAAAAAGAGATGCTTTAGCAGCCCTAAATAGTGGATATTATTCTGGAATAAATAATAGTGATGAATTATTTATAAAAGAATCTGAAATGATAAAAGAAGTAGCACAAAAAGAATCATGTGTAATAGTTGGAAGATGTGCAGATTATATTTTGCAAGATAGAGACGATGTTCTTAAAGTCTTTATTTATAGTGATATGCCAAACAAAATAAATAGAGCAGCAACATATTATAATCTAGAACAAAAAAATGCTGAAAAAGAAATCAAAAGAATTGATAAGCTAAGAGCAAACCATTATAAATATTATACAGGAAAAGAATGGAGCAATCACTCTAATTATGATATTTGTATTAATAGTGATGTTCTTGGAGTTGAAAAAACAGCAAATTTAATTTGCGATTTAGTTAATGAAAAAGTAAGAGTATAGATTTTTATAAAGTGATTAATTTTTTATAAAGTTAATCGCTTTATTTTTATAAAAGGGTTTTAATTTTTAATAAGATAATGTATAATAAAGAAAAATAAATGAAAGGTGGAATGCTTATGAAAAAAACAATAAAAATAGTAGGTGGAATATTAATATTAGCAATAATAATTTGTGGAATAGTATTTGCGGTAAACAATAAAGAGCAAAGTGAGGAAGGAAAAGAAAGCTCAAAAGAACACACATTTAACAGCAACAATGAAATAAAAACCGCATTAACATTAAAAGATGAGATACAAAATAATACAATATGGTGTGGTACATTTCAATTAATATGGAATGACTTAAAAAATGATTTAGCTAAACAAGACATAACATTTACTCCACAAAAACAAATAGTAAAAAATTTAAATGAAGAAACATTTACAACAAAAGATATATCAGAACAATACTATTATAAAAAAGTAGGAACACCATCAGTACAATTAAAAGAAGAAATAGAAAAAGCAATAAAGGAAAAATTTAATGAAACAAGTGACATATTAGATCAATTTGATTGGGATAAAAAAAGCAAAGAAGATTATTTTTTATATGCAATGTTAAAAAAAGAATTTCAATTTGAAAAAGAATTTGAAGAATTAGAAAATGGACAATTTGGTAATTACGAAAATGTAAAATATTTTGGAATAAGAAAAAATAATGAAAGTGAAGAATTAAGAAATCAAGTGGAGGTTTTATATTATAATTCAAAAGATGATTTTGCAATAAAATTAAAAACTAAACAAGAAGATGAAGTAATCCTTTGCAAAAATCCAAATGGAAACACATTTAGTGAAATATATCAAAATATACAACAACAAGAATCAAGCTATGATGGAAGTAAAGAATTAGAAGAAAAAGAACTGTTAAAAATTCCTAACATAAAAATAAATGAGAAAAAGGAAATAACAGAAGTTGAAAATGAACCATTTTTCTTTTCTAATGGTGAAAGCTATATGATAGAAAAAGCATTACAAACAATACAGTTTGATTTAGATAAAAAAGGTGGAAAAATAAAAAGCGAAGCTGGAATGATGGTAAGCAAAACAGCATTAATGCCAGGTGAAAGCAGAGAATTTGCCATTGATAATACATTTGCAATATTCTTAAAAGAAGAAGGAAAAGATAACCCATATTTTGCAGCTAAAATTGATGACATAACAAAATTTCAATAATAAAAAAAGATTAGTTCGAAGGGACTAGTCTTTTTCCATATAGGTATATTTATTACTTATTTATTTAATAATATTTTCTTCATTTCAATAATGTCATAAAATGGAATGTTAATTCCTCTTTCTGCCAATTCTACTACTCTAATTGATGTAATAATTACATTATCTCTAACTCTTGTTGGAATTTCTACATCTATATTAGAATTAACATATTTATTTTCTATGTACTTTTCTGTTGTTGGAAATATATTTTGTATTAAAAATACAGCTTTTTTTCCCAAAACATTCCCAAAAATAAAGTTATATACGGGTCTATTTCCACTTTTGGCTTTCTTACTTTCATATAATTTTTTATATTTTTCGTATTTTGTGGATAATGGAACAAACCAAATTATCTCTTTATTTTTTCTATCTTTAAAACAAAAATAACAAGGTCTTTTATTACCATTTTCTTTATTAACCATTAATCCATAATCTTTAAATACATCAAAAAATTCGTCTTTTATAAAATAAAATTTACCATCTTCTATTATCATTTTACTACAACTCCTTTTTATGAAAATATGGGGTCTATTTTACAGACCCCATATTTAACTATAATTAACATTTTTCCACCTGCACATTTATATCTCGCAAGCAGGGTTGCGGTTCACATTCTCTCACCTATAAATTTATATTTCGCAAATAGGGTTGCGGTTCACATTTTAATTATAGTAGATATTAAATATCTACTACTATTATATTCATTATACATATTTTTTATGAAAATATCAAGACTTTTTATATAAATATTTCAAAAAAATATTGACTTTGACCCAACTCTAAGTGATAATATAAGAGAGGAAAAAAGGAGGAATAGAAATGGCATATTTAGGAGAAGAAGTAAAAAATTAGGATTTGGATTAATGAGACTACCACAAAAAGATGGAAAAATAGACATTGAACAGACAAAAGAAATGGTAGACAAATTTTTAGAAGCAGGATTCACATATTTTGACACTGCATGGGCATATGCAGGAAGTGAAGATGCAATAAGACAAGCATTAGTAGAAAGATATCCAAGAGAAAAATTTCAATTAGCAACAAAAAATGCAGCATGGATAAATTGCAAAACAAGAGAAGAAGCCATATCACAATTTGAAACTTCACTAAAACAAACAGGAGCAGGATATTTTGACTTTTATTTATTACACAATTTAGGAGAAGGAAGAAAAAAATTCTTTGACGATTTTGATATGTGGAATTGGATTTTAGAAATGAAAGAACAGGGAAAAATCAAAAGAATGTTATGAAGCAGCAAGAAAACATAGAAACCAGTAATAATAATGGAGCCAGTAAAAGGCGGAATGTTAGCAAATCCACCAAAAAGAGTAAAAGCAAATCAAGAAATTTCTGTAGCATCATGGGCAATAAAATTTGCATCAGAATGTATAAAATGTGGAAGATGTGAATCAGTATGTCCTCAACACATTCATATTAGGCAATAACTAGAAAAAAGTGGCAAAAGTATATTTTACTAAAGAAATAACACCAGAAAGTGTAGTAAAAATGTATGAAAAAATATGGTTAGAATTACCAGGAAAAGTAGCTGTAAAATTACATTCAGGAGAACAAGAAAATCAAAACATTATATTTTGACTGCTCAAGTGGTATAAGTGGAAACATATTTATCAACAACGACAACAGAGAAAATTGGCTGGGGAGCAGGAACAAAAGAATTAAAAATTCCAAATGTATTAAAAATATATTTAGGAGAAGCAGAGAAGCCTAATGAAGACTTTGTAGTAATGAAAACAAATATAGATGATTGTGGAGGAGAAATATTTGGCTATACTAAAGAACTATTATTTAAAAATGGAGCATTAGATGTATTTTTCACACCAATTTATATGAAGAAAAATAGGCCTGCTTATAGAATGACAGTAGCTTGTAGAACTAAAGATATGTATAAACTTCAAGATATTATTTTTAGAGAAACAATTACAATTGGAATGAGATATAGATATGAATATCGAACATAATTAAAAGTTCTAAAACCACCTAAAGGCGAATACTATTAAACAAAAGTATCGCATAGGGGGTTTTTCTGTATGGAGCAAAAATCATCAATAGAAGAACGTGCAGTAGAACTAGCACATTATATAATAGAATCCAAAGACACAGTAAGAGGAGCAGCAAAAAAGTATGGAATAAGCAAAAGTACAGTACATAAAGATGTATCTGAAAGATTAAAAAAGATAAATCCAGGATTAGCAAAAGAAGTAAGGGAAGTATTAGACGAAAATAAAGCAGAAAGACACATAAGAGGAGGAATGGCAACAAAACTAAAATACAGTCATATGCATGAAAAACAAGAAATAAAAAATAACAAAAAAAGCATGTAATAAACATGCTTTTAAAAATTTATACCACAACGGTATTCATTTGTGTATCAACTGATGAATTTAAAATATGCTTTTTATGTTTATTATTAACAGGAGGTGGAATAAGAGGACTATAAGAAGTACCATCAAAAACTTCCACTTCGACAGTTCTAGTCAAAACATCAGTATAACTATAAGTTACATTACTATTATTTTCTTCATACCTAACAACAAAAATATTAGGATATGCCTTTTCAATTGTCGCTTCTTTTTCAAAGGCCTTGCATCTACCCAAAGAACCTTTAACAATTATCTTTTGACCCACTTTCTCCAAGATGTCAGTTTTAAGATTTGCTATATCTGATTTACAAATCATGTCATCACCTACTCTCTTAAGATAGGTAAATTATAGCATTTTTTACATAAAATGTCAAAAAAAGGAAAATAAAGAAAAATAGCTGAATTACAGCAATATCAAGGCATACAAAAGATTATAAAAGCAATATTACATTTAAATAACAAATACATTACAAATGTATTACAAGTCATGTAATTGTAAATTGTTTAACCATTTTGCCATTAGATCCAATGCCATCAATTCCCTTTTTGCCATCACGAATTTCAGAAGCAATATCATCAATTGTAATATATTTATAGTTTTCAGTAACAGCAACTTTTTCAGCAACTACAATAGGATCCAAAAAATCAATTAAAATTCTAGCAGGAGAAGAAGCAAAATTTGCCCCAGCAGAAATAAGAGCTTCAAAATAACTTTGACAAGCACCAGCAAAAATTACAGTATTTTTTTTGTTCTCAAGATCATATCTTCTAGCCTCTTTAACTGTATCTATAAAATGCTTAGAATTTCTATAATTATATATATCATAATAACCAACATTTTTTTTAATCATCCCATCATGACCTGTAACTATTAGAATGTCAGGATTATAAATCTTAAGTAAAGAATATACTACTTTAGATTGCTTATATTCAGGGATATTTTTAACAATAGCATTTAAACCAAGTTTTTTATAATAATAATAAGATTTATTAGAATACTGTTTATCCCAATCAAGATGCAAAATTT
>CAJKVD010000009.1 GCA_905203195.1 uncultured Clostridium sp.
TTTAACAGATATAAAACAAGGAGTAACAGCAGCAGACCAAGAAATAGGATTGATGTTAAAAAAATCAGGAAAGCCAATAGTACTAGTATGTAACAAAGCAGACAATTACGAAAAAGCAAAACAAGACATATACGAATTTTACAATTTAGGAATAGGAGACCCATATCCAATATCAGCAGCAAATGCATTAGGAATAGGAGATGTACTAGACGCAATATATGAACATTTTCCAGAAAAAGATGCAGACGAAGATAATGACGAAGTCATAAAAGTAGCAGTAATAGGAAAGCCAAATGTAGGAAAATCATCATTAATAAACAAAATTTTAGGAGAAAACAGAACAATTGTAAGTAATATAGCAGGAACCACAAGAGATGCAATTGACAGTTATTTTGAAAATGACAAAGGAAAATATGTATTAATAGATACAGCAGGAATCCGCAAAAAGAATAAAGTAAATGAAAGAATAGAAAAATACAGTGTAATAAGAAGTATGCTTGCAATAGAAAGAGCAGATGTATGTTTAATGATGATTGATGCAAACGAGGGTGTAACAGAACAAGACACCAAAATAGCAGGAGAAGCACATGAAGCAGGAAAAGGTGTTATAATAGTTGTAAACAAATGGGACGAAATAGAAAAAGAAACAGGCACATTAGAAAAATATAAAAAAGAAGTATATGCAAAATTAGCATACCTATCATATGCACCAATCATTTTTATATCAGCAAAAACAGGACAAAGAGTAGACAAACTATTTGACATGATAAATGATGTAGCAAAACAAAATTCAATGCGAATATCAACATCAGTACTAAACCAAGTAATAAATGAAGCAATAGCAATAGTACAGCCACCAACAGATAAAGGAAAAAGACTTAAGATTTTATATGGAACACAAGCATCAACAAAACCACCAACATTTGTAATATTTGTAAATAATAAAGACCTATTCCATTTTTCTTATGAAAGATATTTAGTAAATCAAATAAGAAAAGAATTTGGATTACAAGGAACCCCAATTAGAATTATAGTTAGGGAAAAATTCGAAAAATAAAAGAAAAAAAGGAGGAATATATTTATGGCAGTAAACATAATTGTAGCAATAATTGCATATTTAATAGGGAGTATCAACTTTTCTGTAATTATAAGCAAAAAAATTGCAGGTTTTGACGTTAGAGAAAAAGGAAGTGGAAATGCAGGAAGCACAAATATGCTACGTTCAGTAGGAAAAGGAGCAGCAGCACTCACTCTATTATGTGATGTATTAAAAGGTGTAGTAGCAATTTTAATAGCAATAGGAATAGGAAATTTAATAAAAGAAGCAGATAAAGGGCTATTAGTACAAATAGCAGGTATAGCAGTTGTTATAGGGCACACATTTCCAATATTCTTTGGATTTAAAGGAGGAAAAGGTGTAGCAACATCATTAGGAATTTTATTAATGACAAACTGGCAAATAGGATTAATATGTTTAGTATTTGCATTAGTATTAATGGCATTAACTCAAATGGTATCATTAGGTTCATGTGCAGCAGCAGTACTATTTCCAGTATTAACGTTATTTATAAAAGACCATTACATAGTAGCAGAAGGAGGAAGCTATTTTATATATAGTGTAATATTAGCAGTTATTGTTTTATATAATCATAGAAGTAATATAAAAAGAATGTTAAACGGAACAGAAAACAAACTATCTTTAAAAAAATAAAGAAATGAGACACTAATAATAAAAATATTAGTATAAAAACAAAATGAAAAAAATATTAATAATATTAGAAGCTTTAATATCTTTAATAATAATTTTAAATATACCAACTACGTCAAAAAAAAAGAATATAATGGAACTAATATAAAATTTAAAGTACTAGAAGAAAATGAAAGTGAAAGCACAATAATGTATTTAGAAAAATTTCAATTTGACAAAAACGGAATATGTCAAATAACATATGATGCCAAAACAATACATTAAAAAATAAACAGGTATATAATTTAAGTATAAATTGGTTAAAAATCATTTTAGGTAGTATATTAATAGTCATATATGTATGATAATAAAAAGAAAAGTATAATACCAAAGAAAGGAAAAGAAAATGAAAAATATAGCAATAATAGGAAGTGGAAGCTGGGGAGTTGCATTAGCAACACACCTAGCAAACATTGGTCACAAAGTTAGAGTTTGGTCATTTCAAGAAGAAGAAAAAAATTTAATAAATGATGAAAGAAAATGCAAATTCTTGCCAAAATTAATAGTACCAGAAGGAATAGAATGTTCAACAAATTTTAAAGAAGTTATCGAAGGAGCAGACTTTATACTACATGTAACACCATCAAAATTCACAAGAGAAATATTTAAACAATATAAGCAATATATCGGAAATATTCCAGTTATAATATGTTCAAAAGGATTTGAAAAAGACACAATGAAAACATTAGATGAAGTCATTTTAGATGAAAGGCCAGAAACAAGAGTTGGTGTTTTATCAGGACCAAGCCATGCAGAAGAAGTATCAATCTCAATTCCAACGGTTTTAGTTATGGCATCAAAAGACAGAGAAGTTAGTGAACTAGTTCAAGATGCATTTATGTGCCCACACATGAGAGTATATACATCAGAAGATGTAAAAGGTGTAGAATTAGGAGGAGCATTAAAAAATATTATAGCATTTTGTGCTGGTGTTGCAGCAGGCGTAGGATTTGGAGACAACACATTTGCAGCACTTATAACAAGAGGATTAGGAGAAATATCAAGATTAGGAATAGCATTAGGAGGAAAAAAAGATACTTTTTACGGATTAAGTGGATTAGGTGATTTAATAGTAACATGTTTAAGTGAACACAGTAGAAATAGAAGAGCTGGAAAGCTAATAGGTCAAGGAAAAACATTAGAAGAAGCAAGAAAAGAAGTAGGAATGGTAATAGAAAGTATTGACAATATCGATGTTGCATATGCATTAAGCAAAAAATATAATATAGAAGTGCCAATTATAGATACAGCATATAATGTTATATACAATAAGCTTGACCCAAAAGTAGCAGTTGATAAATTAATGACAAGAGAGAAAAAAATGGAAATGTAAAAATTAATATATGTATATTTTTCGAAATAAAAGAAATAATATTACAAGGAGGAATTAAAATGGATTTTTTTGATAAATTAGGTAAAAAAGCAAGTGAGGCTTATAAAGTAACAGCAGATAAAACAGGAAAAATAGCAAAAGAAGCAAAATTAAAAATGAAAATGGCAGATTTAAAAAGCCAAGCAAATGATATTTATGAGGAAATAGGAAAAAAGGTATACGAAAAACATGTAAGAGAAGAAGAACTTGATATAAAAAAAGATTTAGAAGAAGAATGCACAAAATTAGATGTAATAAGTGATGAAATAGATAGCATACTAAAAGAATGCATAGACTTAAAAGATAAAAAAGTATGCCAAAATTGCCATAAGGAAATAGAAAAAACAATGAACTTTTGTCCAGAATGTGGAACAAAACAAGAGGAAGAGATATCAACTGAAAAAGCAAACCAATTAAGTGATGAACAAAAAGAAGACGTACAAGAAAATTTAGAAAAAACAGTTACAATAGAATCAGACATAGATATGGAAAAAGAACAAAAAGAAGACGAAAATAAAGAGGAGGGTTAAAACAAACCCTCTTTTAATATGGAAATCTTTCATATAAATATTTAATAATATCATCAGCATTATGTTCTGTTACATGAAGATAAATCCCTTTATCTAATGAAATCCACATATTTAAAGAATAATCATCAATATTATCAATAAATGTGCCAATAATTTCAGTGATTTCAATAGGATTAGCATAATTCTTATTCCAACTCAAAGCAGTATCAAGACTTAAGTTTGTATTATAAAAATGACTTAAAAACTTATTAACTTCTCCAGGTATTTTACTAAATATATTTACAGTTATCATAAAAAACTCCATCTATCAAATATTATATATATAATATGTGCAAAAAACAAAAAAATATAACTAAAAAAGAATAAATAAACACAAATGGCAAATAATAAATAAAAAGCTGCAATTTAGGAGGTTGTTTTATGAAAAAATATAAAATAATAGGATATATTTTTTTAATAATATTTTTAATACTAGTAATAAGTTTCGTGACATATAGAGTAATATCAGCAAATACAGATAATAACAAAAATAAAATTAAGGAAAAAGCAGAATCAGAGGAAAGATACCTAGATGAGAATTTAATAAAAATATTTAATCAAATGAATAATATACAATTTGAAAATTACAAAATAAGCATAAGCAAAGTAAACACAAGCAATACAGAAACAAGCCAATCAAATCAAAAAAATGAAGAAAGTGGAAAAGGTAGTAAAGATACAAGTGGAGGTAAAGAGTCAGAAATGTCAGAAGACTCTAAAGGTGAAAAAGCAAACAGTCAAAGTAGTACAGAAAGCGAAAGCGATTCAAGTGATATGCAAAAAACATACAAATTACAAGAGCAAGGCATCCTTATACAATCAGAAGATATAGATTGGACGACAATAAAAACAGAAATAGAAAATATATACCTATCATTACCAACAATAACATTAGATTTATATCAAACAAACATAAAAGACCAAGACATATTAGATTTTAATACAGAATATGACAAACTAACAAAAATAGTACAAGAACAAAATAAAACTGAAACCTTAAAACAACTAGTAAAGTTATATCAAATATATGTAAAATTTGTAGAAGGAACAACAGACAAACAAAAAGAAATTATTTTAGCAAAAACAAAACTAAATATATTAAAAGCATATAGTCAATTAGACAACGGAAATTGGGAAGAAATATCAAATAATATAAAATCAGCATCAGATGAATATTCTAAATTAATGACTACAACAAATCTAAAAGAAGAAAAACAATACACAACAAATAAAATATATATAATGATAAATGAATTAAAAAATGCAACAGATATAAAAGATTCAAAAATCTTTTTAATAAAATATCGAAATACACTAGAAGAAATAAGAAATATGTGATATAATAGCAAACAGAGTAAATTGAATAGTCGCTGGTAAATTCCGAAAGGAACTACGAGAGGAAAGTCCGGGCTCCATAGAGCAAAGATGCTAGATAACGTCTAGTGGGGGTAACCCTAAGGAAAGTGCAACAGAAAAAAACCGCCATTATAAGGCAAGGATGAAAAGGCGAGGTAAGAGCTCACCGCTGTTATGGTGACATAACAGGTCAGTGTAAACCCCATCTGGAGCAACACCTAAGTAGAAGATTAAGCCTGCTCGGCGCCTTCTTAATTGCGTGGCTTGAGATTATTAGCAATAATAATCCTAGATAAATGGCTATTTTAAAAGACAGAACCCGGCTTACAGATTTACTCTTATAATATTATAAAGGAGCAATATATGCGAATAAGATATAAAAAATGGGCTAGGCCAGAATTAGAGGCATCAAAATTTTATATAGATGACCCAGAAAATTATAAAGGCAAATGGAAAACACTTTTTAAAAAACAAGAACAACCAATACATTTAGAATTAGGATGTGGAAAAGGACAATTTATAGCACAAATGGCTTCACAACATCCAGAAAATAATTATATAGCAATAGATTTAGTAGATGCAATGCTAGGTTTAGCAAAAAGAAATATAGAATCAGCATATAAAAAAATAGAAAAAGAGCCAGAAAATATAATAATAACAAGGTTTGATATAGAAAGAATACCATTAATATTAACAAAAGAAGACAATATATCAAGAATATACATAAACTTTTGCAACCCATGGCCAAAAGGAAAGCACCACAAAAAAAGATTAACACATACAAGGCAATTAGAAAAATACAAAGAATTTTTAGCAAAAGATGGTAAAATATATTTTAAAACAGATGATAAAGATTTATATTTAGCAAGTTTAAGATATTTAGAAGAAAGCGGATTTGAAATAATAAATAAAACAGAAGATTTACACAACAACCCAATATTTACAGAAAATATATTAACAGAACATGAAAAAATGTTTACAGAACAAGGAATAACAACAAAAGCATTAATAGCCAAACTTACTTGTTAAAGTACAAGAAAGGACATGTAAAACAAATGGAAATTAATATAGAAGAAGTAAAAAAAAATTCAGATAATAAACAATACATATTACAAGTTGTAAAAGAACAAGGAAAAATGCTAGAATTTGCAAGCGAAAAATTACAAGATGACGAAGAAGTTGTAAAAACAGCACTTATGCAAGATGGGGAATCATTAGAATTTGCAAGCAATAGGCTAAAAGGCAAAAAATATTGTATTATTAGCAATAAAAACAGCACCTTGGACAGCATTTTACGCTTCAGAAAAATTAAAAGCAGACAAAGAACTAATATTAGCTAGTGTAAAGAATTGTGGCCAAACATTATATTATGCAAGTGCAAAATTAAGAGATGACGAAGAGGTTGTAAAAACAGCAGTTGCTAATAAAGGAATTATTATAAAATATGCAAGTTATCGTTTGAGAAATAATAAAGAAATAGCAAAAATAGCAATGGAACAAGATAAAAGAGCATATCAATTTTTAACAAAAGAACTCAAACAAGATGAAGAAATAAAAGCTTTAAAAGGATAACACTAAATGTTATCTTTTTTTAGAAGGGAGAAACAAAAATGCCAAATTGGACAAAAGAACAAAAACAAGCTATATATGAAAAAGGAAACAATATATTAGTTGCAGCAGCGGCAGGAAGCGGAAAAACAGCAGTATTAGTAGAAAGAATGATACATAAAATAATAGATGAAAAAATAGATATAAACAAAGTACTAGTGGTAACATTTACAAATGCAGCAGCATCAGAAATGAGAGAAAGAATATTAGAAGCAATATATAAAGAATTAGATAAAGACCCCAATAACAAACATCTACAAAAGCAAATAACATTATTAAATTTATCTAATATATGTACAATAGATTCATTTTGCTTAGAAATTTTAAGAAACAATTTTTACGAATTAGAAAACATGTCACCAAATTTTAGAATAGCAGACACACCAGAAATTGAATTATTAAAAGAAGAAGTATTAGAAGACATATTTGAGCAAAAATACGAATCAGAAGATAAAGAATTTACAGATTTAATAACAACATATACAACATACAGAGATGACACACCATTAAAAGAATTAGTAAAAAAAATACACAATTATATATATTCAAATCCATTCCCACAAAAATGGTTAAATGAAAAAGTAGAAATGTTCAATTTAAAAGAACAGCAATTGTTGGACAAAGATTTTAAAGAAACAATTTGGGGTTCAGAACTATTAAAAGACTTAGAAGAAGAAACCAAAAATGATATAGAAATATTAAAAGATGTAGCACAAACATTAGAAAACGATAGTGATTTAGAACTATTTTACCAGACAATACAAAGTGATATAAATCAAATAAAAACACTACAAAATAATTTAAAAACATGGGACAAAGCATATGAAACATCAAAATATATAACATTAATAGATTGGCCAAGAAAAAGAATAAAATCAGAAATAAAAGACGAAGCAAAAAAAATGAGGGACATGGTAAAAGCAAATTTTAATGACAGAAGAGGAAAAATACTAATAGCAAATTCTAAAGATTCAGCACAAGACTTATACAATATGTATAAAAAATTAGTAGAGCTAGAAAATTTAATAAATGAGTTTGATAAAAAATTCTCAGCAAAAAAAAGAGAAAAAAACATAGTTGATTTTACAGATATAGAACATTTTGCATTACAAATATTAATAAAAGAAGATGAAAAAGGCAATATAATACCAACAGAAATAGCCAAAAAATATGCAGAAAAATTTGAAGAGATAGCAATAGACGAATATCAAGACAGTAACGAAGTACAAGAATATATATTAACATCAATATCAAAAGAAAACAACATATTTATGGTAGGAGATGTAAAACAAAGTATATACAAATTTAGACAAGCAATGCCAGAACTATTTTTAAAAAAATATAAAAAATACAACAAAAAAGAGCAAGAAGAAACAATAGAAAACGGAGAAGCACAAAAAAACGAAGGAACAAAAATACAATTATTCAAAAATTTCAGAAGTAGAGATAATGTACTAGACTTTACAAATTTAATTTTTGAAAACATAATGAGTGAACAACTAGGAGATGTAGATTACACAGAAGAAGAATATTTAAATTTAGGAGCAACAGATTACAAAAAAAATGAACAAAACTTAAAAACCGAAATAGACATAATAGATACAAAAGGTATTGATTCAGAAGACAATATAGAATTAATAGAAGAAAATCAAGAAGATGGTGAAAGCCAAAATTCAGAAGAAAAAGAGCATTTACAAGATATAGAAATAGAAGCAAGATATATAGCAAGCAAAATAGAAAATCTATTAAAACAAAAATATCAAATATATGACAGAAAAGAAAAGTGTTTTAGAGAAATACATCCAAAAGATATTGTAATATTATTGCGTTCAACCAAAAACAAAGCAAATATATATGAACAAGAACTTATAAAAAAGAATTTACCAGTATTTTCTGATAGCACACAAGAATATTTAGACACAATAGAAATAGAAACAATAATGAGTTTATTAAAAATAATAGACAACCCAATACAAGACATACCATTAGTAACAGTATTAAGATCACCAATAGGAGCATTTACAGATGATGAACTAGTAAAAATCAGACTTAGTGATAAATATGACAATTTTTATGAATGTATGCAAAAATCAAAAGTAAATGTAGAACCAGAAATAAAAGTAAAAATACAAATTTTTTTAGATAAACTAGAACTTTGGCGAAAAGAACAAGAATATTTAGCTTTAGATGAATTAATATGGAAAATATACATGGATACAGGTTATTATAATTATGTAGGCTTAATGTCAAATGGAATACAAAGGCAAGCAAATTTAAAAGTCCTATTTGAAAGAGCAAAACAATATGAAAGTGCAAGTTTTAAAGGATTATACAACTTTATAAATTTTATAGAAAAATTAAAGCTAAGTAGTGGAGATTTAGGATCAGCAAAAATAATAGGAGAAAATGATGATGTAATAAGAATAATGAGTATACATAAAAGCAAAGGACTTGAATTTCCAATCATTTTTTTAGCAAATAGCAACAAGCAATTTAATAAACAAGACATAAGAAATGATGATGTACTATTACATCCAAAATATGGATTAGGAATAAAATACATAGACTATAATTTGCAATTAAGATATGAAACAATAGCAAGACAAATGGTAAAAGAAAAAATCGAAATCGAAAACTTATCAGAAGAAATGCGAATATTGTATGTTGCATTAACAAGAGCAAAAGAAAAAATCTATATAACAGCAACAGGAAAAGATATACAAAAAAAGCTAGATGCATTAGAAAAAAATGTTGATATATATAAAAAAGAAAAAGGAAAAATAAAATCAGGAATCCTAAAAAAATGTAATTCATATTTAGATTGGATATTGCAAACATATTTATATAATAAAGAAAAAACAGAAAAAATTGCAGAAATTAATCTAATTCAAAAAGATGATATAAAAGAAATTTGGAAAGATTCGAATGATGATTCAAACCAAACAAGCCTTGAAGAAATACTAAAAGAAGAATTAAAAGATTACAATTCAGATAAAAAAATATCAGATGAAATAAAAAACAAATTAGAATATGTATATCAATATAAAGAATTAACCGAATTGCCAACAAAAATGTCAGTTAGCGAAATAAAGAAAATAAAAAATACTAAATCAGAAGAAAATGAAAAAAAAGAAGAGATAGAAAATTTGGCAAAACCAAAATTTTTAGAAGAAATAGCAGAAAAATCTCTAACAGCAGTAGAAAAAGGAAGCATTATGCATTTATGTATGCAATATTTAGATGTAAACAAAAACTATGATTATAACGAAATACAACAATTTGTAGATGAACTATGCAAAAATAATATAATTACAGAAAAAGAAAAACAATCAATATATTTAAAAACATTATATAATTACACAAAATCAGAAATTTGGAAACAAATAAGAGATGCAAAAAAAGTAGAAAGAGAAAAGCCATTTTATATAATGCTACCAGCAAGTGAAATTTATGGTTCAGACGCAAAAGAAAAAATTTTAGTTCAAGGTATTATAGATTTATATTACATAAATAAAAATGATGAGCTTATATTACTTGACTATAAAACAGATTTTGTAAAAGAAGAAACAGATTTAATTGATAAATATAAAATACAATTAGATATATATAAAAGAGCATTAGAATACTCTTTAAAGCGTAAAGTAGATAAAGTTTATATTTATTCTTTATGTTTGCAAAAAGCAATAGAACTTTAAATATTGGAGGAAATAAAATGAGTCTTAACCAATTTTCAAGGACAGAATTATTAATAGGAAAACAAGGAATAGAAAAACTAAATAATGCAAAAGTCGCAATATTTGGACTAGGAGGAGTAGGATCATTTGTAGTAGAAGGATTAGTAAGAGCAGGTGTAGAAAACTTTGTTTTGATAGATGATGATAAAATCTGTTTAACAAATTTAAACAGACAAATAATAGCAACAAGAAAAACAATAGGAAAATACAAAGTAGAAGTTGCAAAAGAAAGAATATTAGAAATAAATCCAAATGCAAATGTAGAAACATATCAAGAATTTTTTATGCCAGACTCAGAAACAGAAATAATAAAAAACGACCTAACATATGTAGTTGATTGTATAGATACAGTTACAGCAAAAATAGAAATAGTAAAGCAATGCAAAGAAAAAGAAATACCTGTTATATCAGCATTAGGAACTGGAAATAAATTAGATCCATCAAAATTTGAAATAACAGATATATACAAAACCAGTGTATGCCCATTAGCAAAAGTAATGAGAAAAGAATTAAGAAAAAGAAACATAACAAATTTAAAAGTAATATATTCCAAAGAAGAACCAATAAAACCAGAGCAAACAAGTGAAGGCAGTTGCAAAACAAACTGTATATGCCCTCCTGGAACAAAAAGAAAATGTTCTAGTAGAAACCAAGTACCCGGAAGTATATCATTTGTACCATCTGTTGCAGGATTAATGATAGCAGGAGAAATTGTTAGAGAAATTATTGGAATAGAGAGTTAAAATAGAATTTAAGCACTTAGAATTGTAAAAAATTATCCAAACTGTTATTTATTAGTATAAGCCATTTAGTAGAAGAAGACGAAATAAATGAATTTTTAAAAATTTTTGATAAATGTTATAAATATTTTAAAGAATAAAAGAAATTACTAAGAAAGGGATTTATAATTATGGAAAGATATGAAGAAATCGAAAAAAGTATAGTTACAACATATCGAA
>CAJKVD010000010.1 GCA_905203195.1 uncultured Clostridium sp.
TTTTGCTCCGTCCCCAAGTCACCCATCCGTCCCCAAGTCATTTTATAAAACAAAAATGGAAAAAATTTCCATATAAATATTGCAAAAAACTTAGAATTGAGTTATAATATAGATAGCAACGATAAATTTTTACTTTCAATAGGAGGAAAGACGAATGAACGAAAAAGACGAAGCAAAAGTAGTAAGCATCATAGCCAAAGTTTTGGATATGGGATTAAGTAAGTATCACACTTTGTTTTTAACACAAATGGCAATTCACCGGTATAAGATAAAAACAAAGAAAAAACAAGAGAGCATAAAAAAAACAGCACAAAAAATTATGAGTAAAATGCCAGAATTATGCAAAAAATCAGAAGGATTAAAACATAAAAACATAATCCTAACTTCGGCAAGTAGAACATTGGAAAGACTAGAAGAAGAGTTATATGATGCGAATATTCCAGAAGAACTACTTAATGGACAAATATTAGAAAACGTATTAGAATTTCTTATTGAATAATACAAGAGTCTTTCTGAAGAACCCTGCAAAATGCAGGGTTCTTTAAATATAAAGATAAATATAAATATAAAGATAAATATAAATATAAAGATAAATATAAAGATAAATATAAATTTTTTTCCTAATAGATATAATTGAAATCTATTAATCCATAAAACATAGTTTTAATATTTTAAAAAAACATATAGAATAAAAGAAAAAATTATGATATATTATTGTCAGAAAATAAATAAAAAGGAGTTATGCAAAATGAAAATAGGGATAGATTTAGACGGAGTAATATTTGATTCTGAAAAAGACTTCAGAATATATTCAGAACTATATGACATGTTAGAATTAAAAAGAAACAGCAAAAAAAACGAAAAAGAGATAAAATTTCAAGATAGATTTGATTGGACAGAAGAAGAAACAAATAGATTTTTAGAAAAATATCATACAAAAATAACAGAAGAAGCAAATTTTATGCCAGGAGCAAAAAAGGTACTAAAAATGATAAAAGAAGAAGGTCATGAGTTAATTATAATATCAGCAAGAGGATATATAAACAAAAAAACAATAAAAATAACACAACAAAAATTTAAAGAAAACGATTTAGAAATATTTAGCAAATACTATTGGGCAACACCACAAAAAACAGAAGTGTGCATAAAAGAAAAAATTGATATAATGATAGACGATTCTTATCAAAACTGCAAAAGTATTTCAGAAGCAAAAATAAAAACAGTATATTTAAAAGACGCTCCATCATATGATTTAAAAGAAAATCAATATGTTAAAGTGCTATACAATTGGGGTGAAATATATAGATATATAAATGAAGTCAACCAAAAAGAGAAAAACTTTTAGATTTTCTAAAAATAGGAGAGAGCAAAATGTTTGAAGAACTAATTAACATAGAAAAGAAAAAATCGTTATCTGCAGACACAGAAATTATAAATATACTTTTAAAAGATAATAGTAGTGGAAAAAATATAATATGGGCAACTACAGATTATGAAGCTAATGGAAAAGAATTCGAATTTGAATCAGAAATAACAATAGACAAAATCACAGGAACATATAAAGATATAATAAAACCACGAGCTGAAAAAACAAAAGAAGAAAAAAATGCAAGAGCCAGAAAAAATGCAGAGGTCTTCACACCATCTTGGATTTGCAACAAACAAAATAATCTAGCAGATGAAGCTTGGTTTGAAAAAAAAGAAATATTTAATAGAGAAGTAGGAAAAAAATGGATAACAAATTACCTCAAAATAGAATTTGAAAAAAAAGCATGGCAAGATTATGTAAAAAGCACGAGACTAGAAATTTCCTGTGGGGAAGCGCCATACTTGGTCAGCAGATATGACACAGTAACAGGAAAAAAAATAAAAATAGAAGATAGAATAGGACTGTTAGATAGAAAACTAAGAATCGTAACAGAAAACAACTATAACAAAGAAGAATGGGTAGAATGGTCAATAAAAGCCATAAAAAGTATATATGGATTCGATTGGCAAGGTGATAATGTATTATTATCAAGAGAAAATATATTATATACATATATTGACTACTACTATAATAAATTTAACGAAAAACCAGATATAAAACTGATAAAAAAAGTTGCAAAAGTTATAAGTTGGAACATATGGCAAATGGATGGAATCAAATATGTCATACCAAATAGTGAAGTTCACAGTAGAATAATGAATTGGAATACAAATAGAAAAGTAAAATTTGAAAATTTATTAAAAAATAAATAGGAGGAAAAATGGAAGAAAAAGACATACTAGATAAAATTATAACAGGTAGAGTAGAACCACACATTTACGCTTTTTCAGCACTATTAAAACCAAAATCAATAAAAAAATCAAAAAACGGCGAACACAAAAAATTCGTAAATGAGGAAGAAGTATTAGAACTATTAGAGACTATTGATGGAAGTAAAAAAGATGAAGCTGAATTAGGAACAAGCAAAGGACTAGCAACTGACAATGTAGATGATTAAGATGGAGACGAATTAGAAATTCCAGAAATAAATATAGAAACAAGTGAAAAACAAGAAGAAAAAGATATTAAAGAAGATGAAAAAAACGCAATTCTTTACTACAAATTATTAATTCTATAGACAATAGTGAAGAAAACAAGTCGACTGCTAAAAATTTAGGTCTAAACAATAATATACTAAAAATAATGAATGAAAAAATGGACGTATTTAAATTAAGTCAATTAGACTATAAAATACACAATATAAACAAGCTATCACAAGATAACACATTAAAACCACTTGAAAGAGCTAAAGTGGCAATGAACAAGTTCAAAAAATTATCACAATCAGAAAATAACGCAAATAAAAACATGCAAAAATAAGATAATTGAAGTATGTAAAAACAAAGGAAAAATAGATTATAAAAAAATAAAAAGATATTTGTGCCAAGACAAAAAATTTTCAGAAATCAAATTAGAAGAAAACTTAAATTATAGAGAGGAAGACGAAAAAATGAAGTTTGACATAATTGTTGGAAATCCACCATATCAAGAAATAGTAAGTACTAGCAAAAAAAATGCATCATTAGGAAAACAATTATTTCCATGGTTCATAATATCTACAATGAAATTAAAACCAAAATACAGCACACTGATCACACCTTCGAGATGGTTTACAGGAGACGCACAAGATAAATCATTTGTAAAATTAAGAGAATACATAAAAGAAAACAATCACATTTCAAAAATATATAACTATAAAGATGAAAAAGAAGTATTTGATAATGTTGAAATAAAAGGTGGAATAAACTATTTTCTATATGAGGAAAATTATAAAGATAAAGTAAAATTTGTAAATTGTTATCAAGGAAATACAAAAAGCACATATAGGAACCTATTTGAAGAAGGGATGGATATAATTCTAAATAATAATGAAGATTATCCAATATTACAAAAAGTAAAAGAAAAGAATTTCACACCTTTAACGCAAATTACAACAGGAAGAAACGCATTCGGAATCATAGGAAAACAAAGTGTAGTAGATAGCATATCTAAAAAAAGAAAATTTAAAAATTGTTGTGAACTAAGATGCAAAGGAAATAAAATTAGATACATAAAAGAAGATGTTGTAAAGAAAAATATAGATATATTTAACAGATATAAAGTATTTATTTCAAAATCTGCAGGTAATCCAAATAGCGATTTAAAAGTTATAGGATATCCATATATCGGTGAAAAAAAAACAGCTTGCACAGATTCTTTATTTCCAATAGGAAATTTTGACAATCTAAACGAAGCAAAATCTTTACAAAAATATCTAAAAACAAAGTTTTTAAGATTCATGGTTTCAATATTAAAAACATCTCAAAATGTAACGCAAATTGTATACAAATTTGTGCCAATGCAAGACTTTACAAGAAAATCAGATATTGATTGGTCACAAAAAGTAAACGAAATAGATTTGCAATTATATAAAAAATACAATTTAACAGACAAAGAAATAACATATATTGAAGATAAAATAGCTAATATACAAGAAGATCAATAAATTGAAAAAGTGAAAGGAGAAAGAATAATGATGGATATCACTATAGATGTAGAGGATTACAAACTAAATATAAGAGCAGCAGGAGTAATGATACATAATGGCAAAATTTTAGCTCATAAAAATGGAAAATCTGGGCACTATGCTCTAATAGGAGGAAGAGTAGAAATTGGAGAAAATTCTGAGGACACAATAAAAAGAGAAATTAAAGAAGAATTGGGAAAAAAAATTGAAATAACAGGATACATATCAACAATAGAAAACTTTTTTGAAGCCAAAGGTTCAAAATATCATGAAATAATGTTTGTACACAAAATAGAATTTGTAAATGAAGAGGATAAAAAAATAGAATACACAATGAAAAATATAGAGGGAAAGGATTATTTACAATATGAATGGCTGGATTTAAAAAAAATAGATGAGTATCCACTATTGCCAAAAGCAATAAAAAGCGTTTTGAAAGAAAATAAATTTCCAATTCATAAGATAAATGATGATTTGAGATAAAAAGCCAAAGTTTTTGGGAGTTTTAGCAGTAATTTTTCTTATATTTTTAAGAAAAATTATAAAAGTAGGGATATATAATGTCAGAACATTCAGAAAAAGAAAAAAGTGGCTTTGGAACAGCTAGTTTAGTACTAGAAATTATTGGAATTTGCACTTCATTTATTCCAATAATAAATAATTTATCATTTGTATTAGGGCTAATGGGGCTACTATTTGCAATAATATCATCAATAAAAAAAGCTAGTAAAGGACAAACAATTTATGCGTTTTAGCAATAGTAATAACTGTCAACTCGCAAAAAACTTTATCAAACAGCTTAAATGAAGTCAGTGCAAATTTAGACAAAAGCAACAGGAGCGAGTACAGAAGAAGTTTTAGCGAATGATGCAAATGTGGAATTAGGAAAATTTGAAGTAACAAAAAGTAGTTATGGTGTAACAAATACAAAATTAACAGTAAAAGTCACAAACAAAACTAGCGAGAAAAAATCATTTAGTTTTCATATAGAAGCAGTGGATGCAACAGGAGAAAGAACTACGTATATGCAAACGATTTAGCAGCAGGACAGAGTCAAAACTTTGAAATATTTACACTAGTAACATCAGATAAAATAGATAAAATGAAAAAGGCTAGTTTTAAAATAATAGAAGCGTCTATGTATTAAAATAACAGAAAACATTTACTTAGAACCAAACCAAAAAATGTTCAATTTTTTGGTTCAATTCACTAAAGTAGGTGTTTTATTTTAATATTAAAAAATTAACCATAAAAAACCAAAAAAATATTGAGAAAAAAGAACAAATATGATATAAATAAGAAAGAAAAAATTAAAAAGCATTTCAAAAACACAACACAAAAATTGCAGAGTACTCAAAATGCACAATATAAAAATAAATATAATAAAAAATAAAAAGGAAATAAGAAAATGAAAAACCAAAGATACATAGAATACACATATAGACACAAAAAAATAGTAAACTATCTAGCAGAAAAATACATAAAAAACAACAAAGAAAAAAAGCTAACACAAATAAAAGAGCACGATATGGACAAAATATACATGTATTTACTGTATGAAAAGAATGAAGTATCAAAAATACATAGAAAAATATCAAATCATCATCAAAACGAAAAAGAAAAAACAGAAGCAGACTATGAAGAAATGGCATTGGACTGGGAAAGTGCAAGATATACCAAAGAAGACAAACCATTAAATGCATACGACACGCTATATAAATACTATCCAGAATTAGAAAGTCATATATTGCCAATACTAAAAAAATGGGGTATAGCACACAGCAATATGCCAAAAGAAAAAGACATAGAAGAATATGCAGAACAAGTAAAAAATATAACAATAGAAGAAATAAAAGAAGCAATAAAAAAAGACTTAGAGGAAAGACTAAAATAAAAAACATAAAAAACAAAAGCAAAATATTATTACTTTCAATAATGGTATTAACAAAATAATCTATTTGAAAAAACAACATCAAAAAAATAAAAAGAAACAAAGGAGGAAAAAATGTGTACAGCAGCAACATACAAAACAAAAGCCTTCTATTTTGGAAGAACACTAGACTATGAATTCTCATATGGAGATGAAATAACAATAATGCCAAGAAACTATGAAATAAAATTCAGTGAAGAGGGAACAATAAAAAAACATTATGCAATAATAGGAATGGCATATGTAGTAGAAAACTATCCGTTATATTATGACGCAATAAATGAAAAAGGCTTAGCAATAGCGGGATTAAACTTTGTTGGAAATGCACAATATAATAAAAGGCAAAAAGGAAAAAACAATATAGCACAATATGAATTCATACCATGGATATTAAGTCAAAGTGCAACAGTAAAAGAAGCCAAAAAACAATTAGAAGAAATAAATATTACAGATACACAATTTAATAGTCAGTTACCAGTAGCACAATTACATTGGATAATAGCAGATAGTCAAGAAGCGATAACAGTAGAAGCAGTAAAAGAAGGAATAAGAATATATGACAATCCAGTAGGAATACTAACAAATAATCCAACGTTTGATAAGCAAATGTTTGCACTAAGCAAATATAGGAATTTATCAGCCAGAAACAAAGAAAATACATTTGCCAAAGGATTAGATCTAAAAGAATACAGCAGAGGAATGGGAACAATAGGACTACCAGGAGATCTAACATCACAATCAAGGTTTATAAGAGCAGCATTTGTAAAAATGAACTCAATTTCACCAGAGACTGAAAAAGAAAGCGTAAGCCAATTTTTTCATATTTTAAATTCAGTAGAGCAACCAAGAGGCTGTTGCGAACTAGAAAACCAAAAATATGAAATAACGATATATACATCATGTTGCAATGCAAGCAAAGGAATATATTACTACACAACATATGATAATCATCAAATAACCGCTATAGACATGCACAAAGAAGATTTAGAAATTAAAGAGTTAATAAGATACACACCAATAAAAGAAGAGCAAATAAACTATCAAAATGAATAAAAATAAAAAAATAGACAATTAAAAAATAAAAGGAAAGGACAAAGGTTGGAAAATTGCATTTAGCCATATTAAAACTAATAACCAAGATTCGAAAATTTCCAGCCAAGTTTGTGCCTAAAGAAAGGAAATGATTAAAGATGGACGAAAATAAAAAAGAACAAACAAAAAAGAAAGCAGAAAAAAACACAATAGAAGAGAAAAAAGAAATAATAAACATAGAAGAGTCAGATGAAATGGAAAAACAAAAAAAGGAAAGTAAAAACAAACAAAATCAAGAAATCCGTAAGGAAGAAGAACAAACAAAAGAAGATAAAAAAGCCCAAGGAAGCAATTCAACAGAGCAAGAAGAGGTTCCTTCAGCAGAATCCAAAGGAAGCAATTCAAAAGAAAAAACAGAAGATATAAAAGAAAAAATAGCAAAAATAAAGAAAATAAAAGCCAAAAAAGGAATAAGAAATGTAGGAATAGTAATAATAGCAATAATAATAATTTTCATAGCAATGCTAATACTAGACAAAAGCCAAAACACATTTAATGGGCAAGTATTAAAACTAGTGGGAATAACAGAACAAAAAGTAGAAAAAGAGAAACAAGAAACCAAAGAAGAAAAAAAAGAAAGAGAAAAAGCAGTAAAAGTAGCACAAAAAAAATTCAATGAATTAGGAGAGAAGACCAACAAAGAAGAGCTAGAAGTATTAAAAATAAAAAGAAAAGGAGAATATTATTATTATATATCAGCAAAAGATAATACAGTAGAAGTAAGAATAAAAGACAACAAAATTACAAGAATAAATAGCGTACCAATTGAAGAACAAAAATAAAAGCTTTACTAACAATCAAATACACATATATAAAAAATGTTAGACTCACAAGATAGAAAAAGAGTATATATATTAAATGGTTATAATTTTTAAAAAATCCAAATAATATTAGCTTAATTCGTATAGCAATTTATATTATTAAAGTAGCAAAAATGCTACTTTTTTTATATTCTAAGGAAGTTCTTCAAACTTCCTAGAATATAAAAAATATAGTAAAACAAATTTTCGATTTTTGTATAATAGAAAAACATAAAAAAAAGGCACAAAATAAAAAGTAAAAAAGAAATAAAAGCGGAAAATCCCTAAGAAAAACGATCAAAAAATAAAACAAATGTAACAAAGATGTAAACAAAATGAAAAAAACAAAGTAAAGGTAGAAAATCCGTAAAAAGAAAAGCAAAAAAAGCAAAAAAGCACAAATTGACACAAAACGACAAATAAGATAAAGTAAAAATATAAGACAAAAGGAAGAAATGCATCAAAAAATCTGGAAAAAGGAGGAAAAGCAAATGCTAGAAGGAAAGCTAAAAAAAGCAATAGCACAAATACTACTAATAATAGCAATAGTAATGGTAACAATAATAAGTGTACCAGCAGGAAAAGTATTTGCAAGCACTCTAGAACCAGCAAATGACCAAAAAATAGAATACAGAGCAATATCACAAGAAGTTGTAAACGGAAAAAAGCAACTAATAATAGAAGTAAAAATAAGAAAGCTAAACTTCAAAGGAATAGACTTAAGGTTACAATATAATACAGCCCTCTTAACGCCATCAAACATAGAAACAAACGCAGCAATAGACGTAAATGACGCAGACGATATACCAAGTAACTTTACATATATAAACGGATTCGAAAAATATATGGACATGTTAGAAATAGAAGGAACACCAGGCGAGCTAAGAATGGTATACTCAATACTAGGAGAGGACGAAAGAACAGGAACAAATGACTATTATAAAGAAGAAACACAAAATCAGCCAATAGTAGAAGTACAAGACGAAGCAATAATAGGAAAAATAAGTTTTCAAATGGAAGACGGAATAGCAATAACAACAGACGACATCAAACTAAAAACAGGAAGCACATCACCAACAACAGGAATAAAAGTAGTAACAAGTGAATCAAACGACTACCAAGCACAATCGCTATTCGAATTCACATTAGACCTAGCATCAAAAAATGCAAATTTATCAAAAATAGAAATAAGCAATGGAAACAATGAAGAAGGAAACTACAGAAGTTACGACTTAAATCCAACATTTGACAAAAACACATTAGAATATGAAACAAAAATACTAGAATATGTAGACAGCATAGATTTAAAAATGCAAACAGAAGACGCAAAATCAACAATAAAAATAAAATATCCAAAAAAAGACGAGAACGGAAAAACAGAAAGAGACAGTAACGGAGACATAGTATATGAAGAAAAACAAATAACAGACACGAGTCAAGAGATACAAGAAAAAATAGGACTAAATGAATTAGGAGAAGAAGAAACAATAATAGAAATTACAGTAACAGCAGAAAAGCAAGAAATACAAAAAACATACAAAATACATATAAAAAGGCCATATGGAAAAATAAGAGGAAAAATACAACTAGGAGATGGGCTAAAAGAAAGTATGAATGGATCATATGGAATAACAATGAATTATGCAGCAGACTTAAGAATATACAAGCAAGGCCAAGTAAATTGGGACGACATCATACCAGGAAATCTCTCATTAGATGATGTAGACAGCGAACAAACAGAAAAAACAACAAAATCAGATGATGACGGAAACTACGAAATATATGTAATCCCAGGAAAATATGATTTCTATGCAGAAAGACAAGGATTTCTAGCAAATATAACAACCAAAATAACAATAAATGAAAATGACGAAATAGACTTAGGAACCAAAATACTATACGAAGGAGACGCAGACAGAAGCGGAATCATAGACTTAAATGACACAATAGAAATAGTAAACAGCATGGGAGCAAGCAAAGGAGACAGCACATATTCAGAAAGATACGACTTTGGACAAAAAGGATATGTATCATTAGATGATATGGTAAGTGTAGTAGGAGACCTATATAAAACAATAAAAATACAAGAATACACAGGATAAAACAAAAAATAACAAAAGAAAAATAAAAAAGAAAATAAAAGAAGGAGAAAGAGATATGAAGAAAGAAAAGAAAATAGCACTCATAACCCTATTAGTGATGATATTAAATATGTTCTCACCATACAGTGTACTATTTAATAACATCTCAAAAGCAGCAACAGGAGTGTTAGGAGACAATCCAATCATAATCAACAACTTAGGAGTAACCAAAAAAGGATCAAACAAAATCCTAACAGTAGAAATCGCTGCAGTAACAGAAGCAGTCCTAAATGGATTTGACTTCCAATTCAAAATAGACAAAAGCAAAATAACACCATGTAACAAAAACACAGGAGCATCAACAACATCATTAGGAATGATAATGGCACAAAGTGATTATTTCTTAGGAACACTACAAGTAAAAAACTATGACAAAAATTCAAATACATTCCATTTCTTAGCAACAGAGCCATCAGGAGGAACAGACATAGCAGACAATGGATACATACCAGGACAAGTAGGAGATGATGCAATAGATGTAAACGGAAAAGATTTCTCAGTGTATTACCCAATACTAAAACTATCATTCAAATTAGACAGTTCAGTAGACGAAACAAATTTACCATCAGACCTATTTTCACTAGTACCATCAGGAGTAGGGCTACCAACTGGATTAAAAGTAAACTACACAAATGAATCAGGAATAAAAATAAGTAAAGACTTACCATTAGCAACACACGGATTTACACAAGCAGAAAAACAAATAGCATCAATATCAGTAAAAACAAATCCAACAAAAACAGCATATGACCATGGAGACACAATAGACCTAACAGGAGGAGTAATCCAAGTAACATATGATGACCACACAACAGAAGACATAGACATGACAGACCCAGCAGTAACAATAAAAACAGGGTCACCAGCAGATGTAAACAATCCAAATGTAAAATTAGAATACAAAGGCCAAGAAACAACCTTTAATATAACAGTAAATGATCCAATCCAATCACTATCAGTAGCAACACCAATGACACAAGGAGAATATGATCATGGAGACACACTAAATTTTGCAGGATTAACATTAGCAGCAGTAACAAAAAGTGGAGCAACAAAAACAATAACAAATACAACACCAGGTTTAGCAATAAGTGAAACACAAGCAGATGTAAATTCACCAAACTTCACAAAAATAACAGGAACCAGTAATGTAGAAGTAAAAGGAACTCAAATAATCAAATTTACATATGACGGAAAAACAGCCCAACAAACAATAATAGTAA
>CAJKVD010000011.1 GCA_905203195.1 uncultured Clostridium sp.
TAATACTCCAGTTCTTATTTCTGGACCTTGTGTATCTAATAATAATGCTACTGGAACATCTAATTCTTTTCTTAATCTTAATACTTCTTCTGTTTTTTCAGCTTGTTCATCCCAACTTCCATGTGAATAGTTGATTCTTGTTACATTTAGTCCTGCATTTATTAATTCTTCTAATCTGTTTTCACTAGCAGGTCCTATTGTTCCTACGATTTTTGTTTTTCTTAATGTTTTCATTTTTTATCAATTCCTTTCTTTTTAGACAATTCCTTTTTCATATGATACCATATATCATTAGATTTTATACTTGTCCTTTTTTTATCGGTATACATTATATCACATTTAACTACTATTTTTCAAGACTTTTTATTTTAATTTTATAATTGCATGTAAAATCTTTTCACTGTAATCATATATTGTAATTATGTAAGCATTATCTACATTTGCATATTTGCAAATGAGTTTTTCTCCATATTTTATTTCTTTTTTATATTGGATCTGTACACTATCATATGGCCTTTTTTCATATACATCCTTTGGTAATGCCTCATATGCTAAATCTAAATAATATAGATTATGCATATGTCCATTTATATCAATATCTTTTCTATTTACTGTGTATTCAATTTTATTTGTATACTTAATATTTTCTGGTATTTCTATTTTTTCTAATTCTTTTTCAGGATATACACTTTTTTCTTCTGGCTTATATTTATTTGCAATTTCTTCTGTTATTCTTGTTAACTTACCTGTTTTGGTGTTTACTAATACCCATTTTGATGTTGCTATTGCGCATAATTTACCTTGTTCATTAAATACTTCAAAATCACGGTATGTTATTGCTCTTGTCATGTCCCTGCCCCATGTTTTTATATTTATAGTTTGTCCATATTTAGGTCTTTTTATTACGTTTAGTTTCCAACCTGCTAAAATCCATGCAACATGTGTTTTTTCTATGTCTCCTGCTCCATATCCTGCCAAATCGGAGTGATATGCTCCTATGTTTTCTAACATTTCTAATATTGCTCTATTTTTTATAAAATTGTTATTTCCAATATCTTTTATTCCCATTTTAAATTGTTGTTCAAATACCATTTTATTGTATCCTTTCTCGTACTCGAATCATTATTGATGTTTTTTGAGTTCGTCCACAAAAACACCTTTAGTATCCTGGTTTTTCTAATAGATGAAACATATTTTTCTTGTATTTTTCTACTCCTGGTTGGTTAAATGGATTTACTCCTAATATCATTCCTGACATTGCACATGCTTTTTCAAAAAAGTATATTAGCTCTCCTATATTTTTGGCGTCTAATTTATTCATTTCTATTATTATGTTTGGTACATCTCCGTCTACATGTGCTTTTACTGTTCCTTCCATGGCTTTTTTATTTACATAGTCCATTGTTTTTCCTGCTAAATAGTTTAGTCCATCTAAATTGTCATCATCTGGATTTATTATTATGTCATTTGCTGGTGTTTTTATTCTTATTACTGTCTCGAATAAATCTCTTCTTCCTTCTTGTATATATTGTCCCATTGAATGTAAATCTGTTGTAAAATCTACTCCTGATGGAAATATTCCTTTATTATCTTTTCCTTCGCTTTCTCCATATAGTTGTTTCCACCATTCAGTAAAGTAGTGCATTTTTGGTTCATAATTTACTAATATTTCTGTGGTTTTTTTCATTTTACTATATAGTATGTTTCTTATTACTGCATATTGATAGCATTCGTTATATTTTAAGTCTGGGTCATCAAATCTTTCTTGTGCTATTCTTGCTCCTTCCATTAATTTTTCTATATCTATTCCTGCTACTGCTATTGGTAACAGTCCTACTGCTGTTAATACTGAATATCTTCCACCTACATTGTCTGGTACTACAAATTGTTCATATCCTTCATTTTCTGCTAATGTTTTTAGTGCTCCTTTTTCTTTATCTGTTGTTGCATAAATTCTACTTCTTGCTTCATCTATTCCATATTTATTTTCTAATATTTCTCTAAATATTCTAAATGCTATTGCTGGTTCTGTTGTTGTTCCTGATTTTGATATTACATTTACTGAAAAATCTTTGTTTCCTATATATTCTATTATTTCGTTCATATAGTTTGGACTTAAATTGTTTCCTACATATAATATTTGTGGATATTTTCTTTGTTCTTCTGGCAACAGATTATAAAATGAACTTGTTAAACTTTCTATTACTGCTCTTGCTCCTAAATATGATCCTCCTATTCCTGTTACTACTAAAATATCTGATTCTTTTGCTATTTTTTTTGCTGCTTTTTTTATTCTTTTAAATTCTTCTTTATTATAGTCTGTTGGTAATTCTAGCCATCCTACAAAGTCCTCATCATCTAGTGCTCTATCATGCAATTCTTTATGATTTTTTTCTACTTCTTTTGCGTAGTCTTGTATCATTCTTTTTGTTATATTTGTGTGTTTATAATTTAATTTAATATTTGGCATATTTTTCCTCCTTTTGGTATTTAATTACCATTTTATTTTTCTTTTTTATCATACATTATTTTTCTACTTTTTTCAAGACTAAAATACTATAATATTTCATCTAATACTTTTGCCAAATATTTCATGCTTGTTAGGCATTGTTCTAAAGTATTTCCAGTTGCTCCAACTTCCATTATACTTGCATATTTTCCTGCATGCTGGTTATATCTATATTCTGTTAACATTAATGGTTTAAATAGTCCTGGATACATTTCCTCTGCTTTTTCTTGTACTTTTATTGCGAATTTTAGGTTTTGTTGCCAGTTTGGGTGTTCTAGTCCTCCTTGATTTGTTCCTATTACATACATTATTTGTGCTGCATAGTCATCTCCTATTTTTACTGTTGGTGCATAGTCTGCTCGTGCTCCTATTGCATCTCTATGTAAGTCTATAATTATATCTGATGGTGTATTTTTTAAAATATTTTGTACAGTTGTTAATGATCGTGTATATGATCCATTATATGATGGATAATCGTGATAACTTGTATTATGTACTACTGGTATGTTGTATTTTTTTAATTCTGTTTCTAATTCTGTTCCTACTCTTGTTACTGTGTAATTTAAGTCTGTTGTTCTATATGTTCCTGTTGTATTGTATTGAAATTTTTCACTTGGAGTATAGCTTTCACAACTGTGGGTGTGAAAGATTACTACATTTTTATTGTCTATTGTTATATTTGGTTCCATTATTTGTTCTGTTAGATTTATATTTGTTCCATTTTTTATTTTTACATTTTTATATTGTATATTATATGTTTCTTTTATTGGATTGTTTGTTACTACTTGTGTTTCTACATTTGTTTTTGTTTCTTCGTTTTCGTTTTTGGGCTCTTCTTCATTTTCCTTTATAGTGTTTTCTTTTTCTTCTTGTTCTCTTTGGCTTTCATTTATTATTGTGTTATCTTCTTTTTCTTGGTTATTTATTGCTGATATTTCTGTCCCGAATGGCTATTTTTAGATAATTTTTGTTTTTATTTTCTTCTTTATTTTCTTCTTTTTCTTTAATAGAATTTATTGCTGGAATTTGACTATTTATTGATTGTAAACACAGTTTTGATTGTGGAATTAATAATTTTATTTTATTTTCTTTTTTTAAGTCAAAAAATCTTGCAAATAACACAATCATTATTACTAATAAAAGTGTACCTACAAGATATTTGGTTATGTCTTTTAATTTAAAAATTGCAACATTAAACATATATATTTCTCCTTTGCATTCTATATATAATTTATGTTGCAACCTTTTGATTTATTCTTTTTTATTCTTGTTTATTGCCAGATGAATTATTTTGTGAAGAATCTGTATTAGTTTTTTCTTGTGTGTTTGTATTTGTTGTTTCATCATTTTTTACAGCTTTTACGCCTATTGAGTCTAGCCATTTTTCTACATCATATCGTTGATCTTCAAAATTTAAATAGTAGTATTTGTTTCCTGAATCTATTACCATATAAATGTCATCTGCCATTGTTGGGAATTTCTCTTCTCCTGATGCATTTATTAATCCATATTTATTATCTTTGCATGTTACAATCATATTATAATTTGGAATTACCAATAAGTTCAGTGCATCTTTACTGCTTGATGCCACATATCCTAAACTGTCGTATTTATAATCTACTATAACATCTCCATTTTTATCAACTAATCCCCATAAATCCTTTTTCTTTACTGGTATTAGTTTATCTACTAACAAATATTTATTACGTATATTATTTTTTTCAAACTTTGTAATGTCTATTCCTATTTCATCATTTTCAATATATAATTTTATATTTCCTTTAATATCTATTATTCCAAATTTTCCATCTCTTTCTGCTAAATAGATTCCAGCATCCATATCCATTAAACTTAAGCTGTCATATAAAATTTGAACTTTTGTTACACCATCTTTTGATAATATTCCTATTTTATTGTCACTTGTTACAAAAAAGTCTCCTGTTTCTGGTATATATTTTATTTCTTCATATTTTGGTTCTATTATTGTGTTTCCTTGTAAGTCTATTACTCCTATTTCTTTTTTATCTTTTTGTACTATTAGTCTTCCTTCAAATATTGATTTTTGATTGTGAAATTCTGTACTTGTTTCTGCATAATTTTTGTCTAAAACCATTTGTTGATAATTATTTAATAAATAATCCATTGTATATATATATATACGATTGTTATCTTTATCATAATTAAAACTTGCATTAAATGCTTGTTCAAATCCATCTGAAGAAACATATAGTTTTCCGTTTATTGCCTTTACTGGCTTTTTACTATAAAAATATGTGTATTCTGAGTCTTTTTGCTGAGTTTCTAATTTATATATTTTTGTAGAATTTAAAACAAAATTTGCTATTTCATTTTCACTTTGTATATAGCATTTGTTTTTTGCTTCTGACCTTTCTGAATAGTCCCCACTATAGCTTTGATATCCTACATAACTTGCTATATCTCTAATTGATATATATACTGTATCTCCTTCAAATACTAACATATCGTTTAATTTTGCATCTGCTACATCATTTACTGCTACTTTTAGTTTTGAATTCTCTATATAACCTAATGCTGCAACTATTCCTATAATTGAAATAAATAATATTACAATTATTGTTATAATTATTTTTGGCATTTTTGTATTTGCTTTTTTTTCTTTTTCAACAAAATTCTCATCAATTATATTCATCTGTATTCCCCCTTTTATTTAGTATAACCATATTTTTTATAAAACTCATTTTTGAAGTTCATTAAATTATCATTCTCTATTTCTATTCTAACTCTTTCCATTAATTTAGTCAAGAATCTTAAGTTATGTATTGATAATAATCTTACTCCTAAAATTTCATTTGCTTTTACTAAATGTCTTATATATGCTCTTGTGTAATTCTTGCATGTGTAGCAATCACATTCTGGGTCTAATGGTCCCCAATCTTTTGCATATGTTGCATTTCTAATTACTACTTTTCCATTCCATGTTAGTGCTGTTCCATTTCTTGCTATTCTTGTTGGTAATACACAATCACACATATCCATTCCTGCTATTGCTGATTCTATTAAATAATCAGGTGTTCCAACTCCCATTAAATATCTAGGTTTGTCTTTTGGCATTAATGGTGCTGTGTAATATAACATTTTTAAGAATTCCTCTTTGGGCTCTCCTACACTTATTCCTCCTATTGCATATCCTGGTAGGTCTAGTGCTATTAAGTCTTCTGCTGATTTTTTTCTTAAATCTTCATAAAATCCTCCTTGTATTATTCCAAACAAGGCTTGATTTTCTGTTGTATGTGCTGCTTTACATCTTTTTGCCCATCTTGTTGTTCTTTCCATAGATTGTTTTGTGTATTCATATGTTGCTGGATATTCTACACATTCATCAAATGACATTATTATATCTGCTCCTAGTGCTTCTTCTATTTCCATTACTTTTTCTGGTGAGAAGAAGTGTTTGCTTCCATCTAAATGTGATTTAAATTCTACTCCTTCTTCACTGATTGTTCTTAAATCACTTAAACTAAATACTTGGAATCCTCCACAATCTGTTAATATTGGTCTGTTCCAATTCATGAATTTGTGTAGCCCTCCTGCTTCTTTTACTAGTTCATGTCCTGGTCTTAAATATAAATGATATGTGTTTGATAATATTATTTGTGCTCCTACTTCTTCTTTTAGTTCTTCTGGTGTCATTGATTTTACTGTTGCTTGTGTTCCTACTGGCATAAACACAGGCGTTTGTATGTCTCCATGTGGAGTATGTATTACTCCCCTTCTTGCTCCTGTTTGTTTGCAAGTATGTAATAATTCGTATGTTACTGCTGGTTTCATTTAATTAAATTCCTCCTTAAGCACCATTTGTGCGAGATTACTATTATATTTTCTCTTTAAGGTATTATGTTTGTACTTTGTTACTTTTATGATATGAACATTGCATCTCCAAAACTGAAAAATTTATATTTTTCTTTTACTGCTTCTTTATATGCTTTCATTATATAATCTTTTCCTGCTAATGCTGATACTAACATTAATAATGTTGATTGTGGTAAATGGAAGTTTGTTATTAATCCATCTATACACTTGAATTTGTAGCCTGGATATATAAATATTTGTGTATCACTTTCTATTGGTTCTACTGTTCCATCTTCTGGATTTGCTATTGTTTCCAATACTCTACATGATGTTGTTCCTACTGCTATTACTCTTTTTCCGTTTTTCTTTGCTTTGTTTATTTTGTCACAGTCTTCTTGTTTTATGTAAAAATGTTCTGAGTGCATTTCATGTGCTTCTACTGTGTCTTCTTTTACTGGTCTAAATGTTCCTATTCCTACATGTAGTGTTACATTTGCTATTTCTATTCCTTTTTGTTCTATTTTTTCTAATAGCTCTTTTGTAAAGTGTAAGCCTGCTGTTGGAGCTGCTGCTGAGCCCTCATATTTTGCATATACTGTTTGATATCTGTCTTTTTCTTTTAATTCTTTATGTATATATGGTGGCAATGGCATTAGTCCTATCTTGTCCAATATTTCGTTGAATATACCTTCATATGTGAATAATACTTTTCTTGTTCCTCCTGGCATTGTGTCTAATATTTCTGCTTTTAGTAATCCATCTCCAAATATTACTTTTGTTCCTATATGTAATTTGTTTCCTGGTCTTACTATTGTTTCCCAGATATCTCCTTCGATATTATTTAATAACAAGAATTCTATATTTGCTCCTGTTTCTTTTTTTCCATATATACGTGCTGGTATTACTTTTGTGTTGTTTCTTACTAAACAGTCTCCTGGCTCTAAATAGTCTATTATGTCTTTAAATGTTTTATGTTCTATTGTGTGTTCTTTTCTGTTTAGAACCATTAGTCTTGACTCATCTCTTTTTTCGATTGGTGTTTGTGCTATTAGTTCTTCTGGCAATTCATAATCAAATTCTGTTACTTTCAATGCTTTTGCCTCCTATATTTTTTTTAAGCTTTTTATAATTTAAAATTTATTGTAAATCCCTTTTTATTTTCAATTTTATATTATAATTCTTTCATTGTTAGGTTTATTCTGTCTTGGTCATCTATTTCTATGACTTTTACTGTGACTTTTTGTCCAACATGTAGTACATCTTCTACATTTTTTATTCTTTCATTTGATATTTTTGATATGTGTAATAATCCTTCTTTTCCACCACATCCTAAGTCTACAAATGCTCCAAATGGCATTATTCTTGTTACTTGGCCATAATAGATTCCACCAACTTCTACATCTCTTACTATGTCTTCTATCATATCTAATGCATCTACTGCTTTTTCTGGGTCAGATGAATATATAAATACTCTTCCGTCTTCTTCTATGTCTATTTTTACTCCTGTTTCTTCTATTATTTTGTTTATTACCTTTCCTCCAGGTCCTATTACATCTTTGATTTTTTCAACTTTTATTTGTGTTGATACTATACGTGGTGCATATTTTGATATTTCTTTACGTGGTTCACTTATTACTGGTTTCATTATTTCGTCTAAGATGTATTGTCTTGCTATTTTTGTTCTTTCAAATGCTTCTGCTATTATGTCATATGTTAATCCATCTATTTTGATGTCTACTTGGATTGCTGTTATTCCTTTTTCTGTTCCTCCTACTTTGAAATCCATGTCTCCAAAGAAGTCTTCTAGTCCTTGTATGTCTGTTAACATTACATAATCGTTTTCGTCTTCTGGATTGGTTACTAATCCTGTTGAGATTCCTGCTACTGGTCTTTTTATTGGTACTCCTGCTGCCATTAATGATAATGTGCTTCCACATATACTTGCTTGTGATGTTGATCCATTTGATGATAGTACTTCTGATACAACTCTTATTGCATATGGAAATTCTTCTTTTGATGGTAGTACTGGTACTAATGCTTTTTCTGCTAATGCTCCATGTCCTATCTCTCTTCTTCCTGGTCCTCTTGATGGTCTTGCTTCTCCTACGCTATATGCTGGGAAGTTGTATTGGTGCATATATCTTTTTGTTTCTTCGTTGTCTAATCCGTCTAATGTTTGTTCTTCACTTATCATTCCTAATGTTGTTACTGATAATACTTGAGTTTGTCCTCTTGTGAATAATGCACTTCCATGTACTCGTGGTAATAAATCTATTTCACATGATAGTGGTCTTATTTCATCTATTTTTCTTCCGTCTACTCTTTTATGCTCATAGAATATCATGTCTCTTACACATTTTTTCTCTAATTTATATATTGCTTCTCCTATTTGTTGTTTGTTTTCTTCAAATGCTTCTTCTCCATATTTTTCTGCATATGCATTTGATATTTTTTCTGTTAATTCTGCTATGTTGTTGTCTCTTGTTTCTTTGTCTTTTTCTTGTACCTTTTCTTTCATTTCTTCTGTGAAGTTTTCTGCTATGTATTCATATAAGTCATGGTCTACTGCAAATGATTTGTATTCGAATTTTGGCTTTCCTATTTCTTCTTTCATTTTTTCTATGAATTTGCAGATTTTTTTGATTTCTTCATGTCCTTTTTTGATTGCTTCTAGCATTACTTCATTTGATACTTCGTTTGCTCCTGCTTCTATCATTGCTATTTTTTGTTCTGTTCCTGCTACTGTTAGTGTTAAATCTGATACTTTTCTTTGTTCTTCTGTTGGGTTTATTACTATTTCTCCATTTACTAGTCCTACATTTACTGCTGCTGTTGGTCCTCCGAATGGTATGTCTGATATTGATAGTGCTGCTGATGCTCCTATCATTGCTGCTACTTCTGGTGAGTTGTCTTGTTCTACTGATAATACTGTTGCTACTACTACTACATCATTTCTGAAGTCTTTTGGGAATAGTGGTCTTAGTGGTCTGTCTATTGCTCTTGATGTTAGTATTGCTTTGTCTGCTGGTTTTCCTTCTCTTTTTTGGAATGATCCTGGTATTTTTCCTACTGCATATAGTTTTTCTTCGTAGTCTACTGATAGTGGGAAGAAGTCTATTCCTTCTCTTGGTTCTTTTGATGCTGTTACATTTACCATTACTACTGTTTCTCCATAACGTACTACTACACTTCCGTTTGATAGTTCTGCCATTTTTCCTGTTTCTATTACTAACTTTCTTCCTGCTAGTTCTGTTTCATAACTTTTAAACATTGATTTTTCCTCCTCATAAAAATTTATTTTTTATTTTGTTGGTTCTTGTTTGGTGCAAATATTTATTTTTACTTTTGTTTTTAACTTTATTAAAAGCCCATGCCAAAATAAAGCACAGGCTTTTTATTAAAAATTATTTTCTTAATCCTAATTTTTCTACGATGTCTCTGTATCTTTGTACATCTTTTTTTGCTAGGTAGTTTAATAAGTTTCTTCTTTTTCCTACCATTTTTAATAGACCACGTCTTGAATGGTTGTCTTTTACATGTACTTTTAAGTGTTCTGTTAATTCGTTGATTCTTTCTGTTAAAAGAGCGATTTGTACTTCTGGTGATCCAGTGTCTTTTTCTTCTCTTTTATATGTGTTGATTATTTCTTGTTTTCTTTCCTTTGTCATTTTTTGCACCTCTCTTTCATTTTTTTCCTTTAACTGAGCTTACAGTTTGGTGTGTGCTGGTAGGCTAAGTAAAAGGTCTTGTTTTTTGACATTCCTATTATATTATATTTTTTGGAAAAAATCAATACTTTTTTGGCAATTTACAAAAGTTTGTGTGTTCTACTCCTCTACTTGAACTGGGATTCCAGATCTTAGAGAAACTAGGGGACCAACACTGTGCGTAGTGCTACAGTAGTCGTAGTAGTTCAAGTAAGCGCTGGTACCGCTCACATAGCACACGCGGTAATAGTCGCTAGACGAAGGAGAAGCCAGCCACCAATAGCCTGTTTTACTACCGTTTTTTCCTGCATACATGCTGTTATATCCTTTATAATCTAATGAATCTGTTCCTGTGTAATAATCACTATTTGATTTAGTTGATTGAGCTCCATTTAATGTGTATATGTATCCATGGTCACCACCATCATTTTTATATTCTGCTCCTAAAGTATAATTTCCTACTTCTGTATGTGGTACATCATTATATGATGCTATATACATCTCTACACTTGGTCCTCCTATTGCATAT
>CAJKVD010000012.1 GCA_905203195.1 uncultured Clostridium sp.
AAGAAAAAGCAGGAAAGGCACTACTTGAAAGATGCTCAAAAAAACAAAATAAAGATGATGAAAATATTGGAGAATATAGAGGATTTAAATTAGAATTAGGCTTTGACCCGTTAAATAAAAAATTTACATTAACTATGAGAAATAATACAAGTACAAAAATTGAATTAGGTAGTGATGTTTACGGAAATATTAAGAGAATTGACAATAGTTTTGAGCATTTAGAAACAATGATAAAAGCAGATGAAAGAGAACTTGAAGAAACAAAAAAACAATTAGAAACAGCGAAAATAGAAGTACAAAGACCTTTTATTCAAGAGGAAGAACTAAAAGAAAAAACTAGAGAACTTGAAGAACTTAACATTAAATTAAATATAAATGAAAAAGAAAAGCAAGTTTTAGATACTTCAAATGATGAGGAAGAATTAGAAAAAGAAAATAAAGAAAAGAATCGTGATAGGTATTAAAAAATGATAAATTAAGTGGTTGAGTAATATAATCAACCACTTTTTTAGAAGGGAGAAAAGTTGGACAATAATGTAAAAATAATTTATAATAAATTAGAAAATATGAAAACTAGCAATCAAAGTTATATTGATTTAAGTGAATTAAATATTGAAGAAAAGAAAGATTTAGTGAATGTTTGCGATATATTTAGAGATTCGCGTTATGAAACTTTTAGAATATTTTATATGAAAAATAATAGAATAGTAGGACAGGAAGCAATAACAAGCAAAATTCCAGATGCAGTTATGATTTTTAATCATAAAAGAAATCCAAAAAGAACTTATGAAAAAATGACAAACAGAATGCAAAGATTAAATGCTACTGGTTATTATTTAGCGCATAATCATCCATCTGATTCTGCTATTCCATCTCAAGAAGATATGAAGATAACGAGTGAATTTGCACAAAATGTTAAAGGATTTTTAGGGCATATTGTACTAGGAAATTCAAATAGATATTCAATTATTGAAAAAAATGAATATGGTGAAATTTTAATTCCAAAAGAAAAAACTTTAATTGAATCAACAATAAATAGTATTGATGAAAAACTAAAAAATAAAACTTTTTATGACATTAAAATTTCAAGTCGTGTTGAATTAGTTGCTTTATTGAAAAAAATACAAAACGAACAAGAATATTCAGTTGCTATATTAGCAGATAGTAAAAACAACATAAGAATGGTATTAGATATTCCTAATAAAATGTTTAATCAAAATACAACAAATTTAAATGGATTCTTTAAAAATATAGCAAGAAATTGTGGAGCAAATAAAGTTTTTATAGGTACTCACGATCAGAAAACATATTTTAAGATTATAGAACATCAAAGATATGGAACAATTAAAGATATGATTTATTTTGATAATAATAATCGTATTATTACTGAAAAAATAACAAAAAGTCCAAACTTATTTGATAATGAAAAAAAGCAAAGAAGAAGAGAGGCACGATAAATATTATAAATAAAGAAAAATGTCAAACATATAAAACAAATAAAAAATCTAATTTGCACATTTTTATTTTGTAAATGGATGTAGTAAGATATGCACAAAGGAGGAAATTAAAATGGAATTTGATAAACTAATAGAAAATCTAATTTTAGATGAAATATGGGAAAATCAGAGAGGAGAGTTTGAAGATTATTCTTTAAAAAAAGACAAGAAAAAGAGACAATTTAATGAAAATTCACAATTTGCAGAAGAAATAAAAGAATTTACAGAAAAGTATATACCAGAAGAAAAACAAGAAGAATACAATGAAAAATGGAAACAATATACTAAAAAAGAAATGGACGATTTTGATTATTGGACAAAAAAATTCTTTAAATTAGGAATTATAAATGGAATAAGATTAAAGAAAGAAATAAAAGAAGAAAGTTCAAAACAAAATGGCTTTTTTAATTATGAATATAGTTGTTTTGATGAGTATTTAGAAACAAAAAGAATTGATAAATTAAGAGAAAATAATGAATATAATCAATTAAGGAAAAAAGAAAATGAATTAAAAAATAAATATCCTAAATTAACAAGATTTATAGAAGAAAAAGAGCCAATAGATAATTTGACAGAAGAAGAACGAGATGCAATATTAGATTTTATTGAAAACAAAAGTAAAATGTTTAATATAGAAAAAAAAGAAATATATTTAATGGGTATGAGAGAAATGATAAATATCCTATATAGATAAATATAAAGCAGGTGGAAAAAAATCTACCTGCTTTTTTTTGTGCAAAAATTCAAAAAAAGGAGGTGTTTTTTATTTCAAAAGTTCCACCAGAATTAGTAGAAGAAATAAAGAAAATGGATCTTTTGACCTATTTTCAAAATTATGAGCCACAAGAATTAGTAAGAGTGGGAAATGGAACATACACTACAAAAACACATGATAGTTTAAGAATTAGCAATGGATTATGGAATTGGTTTTCAAGAAAAATTGGTGGAAGAAGTGCAATAGATTATATAAAAGAAGAGAAAGGATTAAAATTCATTGATGCTGTTGAATATATCGCAGATAAAATGAATTATCATAGACCTTTTATTTATGAAAATGATTATAAAAAAGAAGAAAAAATCTTTGAATTACCTCAAAAAGAATTAAATAATAATAAAGCAAAATCATATTTGATAAAAAGAGGAATTGATAAGGAAATTGTGCAAAAATGTATTGAAAATAATTTGATTTATGAGGAAAAAGATAATCATAATGTTGTTTTTGTAGGCTATGATAAAAACAAAAATGCAAAGTATGCTTTTTGTAGAGCAACAAATGAAAGTAGATATATGAGAGATGCAAAAGGTAGTGATAAAAAATACACTTTTAGATTAAATTCTATAAATAAAAGTAATAGAGTTCACTTATTTGAAAGTGCAATAGATTTATTATCTTATGCAACACTTATGAAGATGAAAAATCTTAATTGGCAAAACGAAAATATGATTTCTTTGGCAGGTGTTTCAAAACCATCTGTTATAACAGAAAATACAAAAATTCCAATTACGATTAAAACTTTTTTAGATGAGAATCCAAATATAAATGAAATTCATTTGCATTTAGATAATGATGAAGTTGGTCGAGAGGCAAGTATATTTTTACAAAATATTTTATCAAAAAATTATAAAGTTGTAGATAGACCTGCACCAATAGGAAAAGACTGTAATGACTATCTTCATTTTGTTTTAGGATACAGAAATTTTAATAAAAATACCAATGAAAAAATCACTCAACAAGTAAGAGTTAGATAAAAAAATAAAAAAAGAAAATGGAGGATTTTTATAATATGAATAGATATAAAATTGAATTAAAAGAAATATTAAGAAAAAATATAATTGTTAATGCAGAGAACGAAGATGAGGCTACTGAATATGTAGAAAATGTTTTATTAAAATCAGATTTATTAGATTTAGGAATACAAGATTTAGATGCATTTGAAACGAAAGTTTTAGAAAAAAATGGACAAAAAGTAAATGATTTTGATGAAGAAATTGATACAGATATATATAAAACAAGAGAAGAACTTGAATTAGAAGAATGTCAATATAAATTAAGAAAAATAGAAGAAACAAGAGATGATTTAGAAGAAATTTTGGAAGAAATTGAATGTAGTTTAGATGAAATGAGTGATATTATATCTGAATATTTTGATAAAGAAATTGATTAAAAAATAATTGCTAATCAAAAATATAAATATTCAAATATTTTGCTTTTAGAGAAAAAAATAAAAAAATTCTTGTCCTAGCAAGCAATGAATTTGTACTCCCGTCAAATTCGAAAATATGGGGACACCCCAATCCCCGTTACAAAAAATCTAATAGAAAAGAGGTGCATATATATTTGCGAAAACGAAGTATAAAAAAACAAGTATGGTTAGATGAAAAAGAAGATAATTTATTAAAAGAGAAAGCAAAGATAGCAGGGCAAACTCAAAGTGGATATATTAGAAGTTTAATATTAGGATATAAGCCAAAGGAACTTCCTAATAGTGAAGTGCATGAAATGTTAAATCAAATAAGAGGAATAGCAATTAACTTAAATCAAATTGCGAGGAAGGCAAATGCACTTAACTATATTGATGTTCCAAAGTATAAAAAGGTATGTGATAAATTAACAGAGATTGAAAAAGAAATAAAAGCAAAAATTTTAGATAGGTACTAACAAATGGCGACAACAAGTATATGGGCAGTGAAGAAAAGACTAGACCATGTTATAGATTACACTACTAATCCAGACAAAACAAGTAAAGAAGATTATAAAGAACTTCATAATGTAATTGAATATGCAACTGCATCATATAAAACAGAAGAACAATTATATGTAACAGCATTAAATTGTAATAAAGATAATGTATATGAAGATATGATGTTTACAAAGAAAAGGTTTGACAAGACAGATGGCATTTTAGGCTTTCACGCTTTTCAATCTTTTGCAGAGGGGGAAGTAACACCAGAGATAGCACACGAAATTGGTATAAAACTTGCAAATGAATTATGGGGAGATAAGTTTGAGGTAGTTGTATCAACACATCTTAACACTAATCACATTCATAATCACTTCTGTATAAATTCTGTTTCATTTATAGATGGAAAAAAGTATTATAATAATCGACATACTTATGCTTTAATGAGGCAGACATCTGATAGTCTATGTAGAGAATATAATTTAAGCGTTATAGAAGAAAAGCCTTGTGGAAAACACAATATTGATTATACAAAATATTATAAAGAACAAGTGAAAAAATCAAATTACTATTCTAATATAAAAGATGATATAGATTATGCAATAGAACAAGCATATAACTATAAAGATTTTATAGGAATAATGATGAAAATGAATTATGAAGTTATAGATCGTTCTGGAAAATTAAGTGTAAGACCATTTAATAGAAAAAGAAATATAAGAATAGAAAGAGCCTTTGGAGATGACTATACAATAAAAAATATAAATGAAAGAATATTTAATACTGAAAGTGTACGAGTTCCATTTCCAGAGGTTAGAACTTTAAGTGGAAGATATAAACGATATTCAAGAAATAAAAAAATAAGAAACAAAAGAAAGATGACAGGAATTAGGGCTTTATATTTCCACTATTGTTATTTATTAAAAATATATCCTAAAACTAAAAAAATAATGTCAAAGGAATTAAGAGAAGATATAAAGAAAATGGAAAGTATATCAAATGAGGCAAGATTCTTGTGCAAAAATAATATTCAAACAGCACAAGAACTTTTTTCATATAAAGCATCATCTATTAAAAAGAAAAATGAGTTGAAAAGCAAAAGAGAATATCAATGGAGAAAATACAAAAAAGTAAAGACAGATGAAGAAAAACAAAAGATTAAAGAAGATATAAATAAAATGACAAAAGAAATTAACGAATTAAATAAAGTACAAGAAATGATAGAAAACATTGAAAATAGAATACCGAAAATCAAAGAAAATATACAAGAGATGGAAGGTAAAGAAATAAAAAAAGAACAAGAGATAGAACAAAATCAAAATGAAAGGAGAGAAAAAATTTGAGTGTATCAAGTGAGTCAGCAGAACAATTTATAAAACTTTATTTAGATGGTGCAGAGTTTGCGTTAAAAATATCTGGTACTGCAACAAAAAATATTATTGCAGCCTTATATGCAATATCAAAAGAATCCAATAAAAGTAGAGGTAAAATAAGATTAACAAGTATGCTTAAAAGCGATAAAGAACAAAAAATATTTTCAATAAAGTCGCAAGATATGAAAGTATTTGCAAAAGAAGCGAAAAGTTATGGAGTTCTATATTGTGCATTAGTAAATAAAAAGAATAAAAATTATGATGGTATGATTGATATAATGGTAAGAGCAGAAGATGCACCAAAAGTTAATAGAATTATTGAAAGATATAATTTATCTACTGTTGATAAGGCAAGTATTATAAAAAGTGAAATAGAAAAAGAAATGGCAAATAAAGAAGAACAAAAAGACTTGTCTGAAAATGCACAAGATATAGGTGTTCAAGAAAAAGATATTGATGACAAAATGATAGATGATATATTTAGTAAGCCAATACAAAAGGAAGAAATATCAAACCCCACGGAAAGCCAAACGGAAAAAAGCCCTCCGTTAGAGCCTTCCTCAACGAGCAAAATCCAATCCGATGGGGTAATTAAATCTTCTGAAAAGAAATCTGTAAGAAAAGAATTACAGAAATATAGAGAAGAAGAAAAAATCGAAACGGAGAAGAAAAATGCTAATAAAAACAAAACTGATATAGGTAAAACAAATATATCACAAGAAATATCAATAAAAACAACTGAAACACCAAAAATAAAAGAGAAAGGTAAATAAAAATATGAGTGAATTTGAAGAAGTATTTAATAGTTATAATTCTGGAAATAAGCAATATAGCAAAGAAGAATATGCAGAATATAAGAAAAAAGAAAAGCAAGAAGTTTATAATCTAATAGATAAAACAGCAGAAAGAGTTGTTACTAATGGAGAGGAGTTAAAAAAATATTTAGATACACAAAGTAAATTTGACCAATATTCTGTTGGAAATGCTATGCTTGTATTAGCACAAATGCCTAATGCAACACAATTAAGAGATTATAACGGATGGCAAAATGTAGGAGGATATGTAAAAAAATCTCCAAAAAAAGTAAAAATATTAGAGCCAGCCGATAGTTATATGAGAGAAGATGGGACAGTTGGAACAAATTATAATGTTAAGAAAGTGTATGATATAACACAAGTTAATATAAAAGATAGAGCAAGACAAATGAAATATGATAATAAAATATTATTAAAATTATTTTTGCAAAGTAGTAATGCAAAAGTTGAAGTTGTAGATTATATTCCAAACACAGACAAGAAAGCAATGTATGACATGAATAATGATACACTTTATATTGCAAAAGGAGCAGAAGCACCAAGTATATTTTATGAAGTAACACAAGAAATAGCAATGCAAGAGATAGGCGAAGATACTTTGAAAAGTTATTGTGTTTCATATATGTTGTGTAAAAAGTATAATATAGATGTTTCTAATTATAATTTTGAAAATGTTGCTATAAGTATGCAAAGTATGGATGCAAAACAAATTAGAGAAGAATTAGAGCCTATAAGAAATGCAATGGAAAATATAAACTCTCGTATAACAGAAAATATAAAACAATTAGCAAGAGAAAGTAAGGCAAAAGAAAGATGAATATATGAAAATGGAGGCTTGATAAATTGGAAGAAAAAAGAGTAATTTCAATAAATAGATATGAATATGAAATTCTATTAAATGCACTTAACGAATATCGTAATAGTTTAATAGCAAATGGAAAATCAACAGAATTTGTTAATCAAGCATTATTAAGGCTTATAAATACTCCCATTAAAAAGAAATCTTTATTAAAAAGAGAAAGAGTATAATGAGAGAAAGAAATAATACTAATATAGTATTTTATGTTTTAGGAATAATACCAGTAATCTGGGTTGCGTTACTTATTGCACCATATATAAATGGTGGAATAGTGGAAATTATAGAAGAATTTCCAAATTTAATAAATAATCCTTTCGGACTAACTTTTTGTGCAAATAGCATAAAGGTTAGTCTTTTTTTTGTGCTTATTTATGGTATGGGAATAGCAATGTATGAATCTACAAAAAGAAATTATAGAAGAAAAGAAGAACATGGGTCAGCAAAATGGGGAAATCCAAGATTTTTAAATAAAAAATATCAGCAATACCCTATAAGTGATAATAAAATATTAACGCAAAGCGTGAAAATAGGTTTAAATGGCAAAAAACACAGAAGAAATTTGAATGTATTAGTATGTGGTGGAAGTGGAGCAGGAAAAACAAGATTTTATGCAAAACCAAATATTATGCAATGTAATTGTTCTTTTGTAGCGTTAGACCCAAAAGGAGAATTATTAAAAGATACAGGGAATTTGTTAGAGAAAAAAGGTTATGAAGTTAGAGTGCTAGACCTAATAAATATGGAGAAGAGTCATTGCTATAACCCTTTTGTATATTTGAAAACTGATAATGATGTGCAAAAGTTAGTAACAAATCTATTTAAAAGTACAACACCTAAACGGAAGTCAAACACAAGATCCTTTCTGGGGTGCGACCTGTTGCAGTTTGAAAAGAACTGCTTAAAACTTTAATTTAATATGTTTTAAAACTAATATTTCGATTGGTGGAATGATAGGGTAACGCCTTGAAACGCCACTTTAATACTCCGAATAGCGAAAATATTGTTAAGAATATTTTGGTTATAAGCTCGGTGAAGTCGGCAGAGAATTGCCCTAATGATTAAGAAATTAATCAAGGAAAGTGTCCTAGAGGTAGGATATGCAATCTATATGTCGGAAGTCTATAAAATACTCATGGTTAGAATTTTTGTTAAGACGGGCAAAATGACGAAGTTTCCGAATGTACAAGCCTAGAACGGGAGTTAGTCGAAAGGCTATAATCATTTTAATATGATGTTTGTGAGGTGGAGTAAGGTTCCCAGAGATGAAACACCTTATATTATTACAGGTAATATCAAGCAAACAGGCTTATAGGAACGACCTAAAAGTATATATGTAAAGATAGAAATATTGGAACAGGGAAAGCTAACAATACTGAGGGCTTAACACCTATGAAGTAGTTGTAGGGAATAAATAACTTACATTAATGTTAGTGAGAGTAGTGGCACAGTACCTATGAAACTCTGATAATAAGGAGTGGAGGGATAGCCACAAGTCAAAAATAATTAATTTATACAAAATTTACAAATTTTAGAAAGGAGTTCTAAAACATAAGGTTCTTGTAAGACTAATAGAGGCAATAAATCTTAGAAATAGGAGGAAAAGCCGACTTATGACAATTAAAAATCAAAAGTTCAAAAAGAAAAAGCATTTAAGAAATAACGAATATTATAATTTGCAAAATGAATTTGATAAACTTTATGAACAAAGTAAAAACGGAAAAAAGTTTAAAAACTTACTAGAACTAATTGAAAGTGAAGAAAATATACAACTTGCTTACAGAAATATAAAGAAAAACAAAGGTAGTAAAACAGCAGGAACTAACAACAATACAATTATTGCTATTGGAAAGATAAAAACAAATAATCTTGTCCAATATGTTAGAAATAGACTTGCAGATTACAAACCTCAAACTGTAAGGAGAGTTGAAATACCAAAACCAAATGGAAAAACTAGACCTTTAGGAATACCAACAATAGAAGATAGACTTATACAACAATGTATAAAGCAAATATTAGAGCCAATTTGTGAAGCAAAATTTCATAAAGACAATTATGGTTTTAGACCTAATAGAGGAACTAATCACGCAATAGCAATGGCAATGAGATTTGCAAATATAAACAAATTGTATCACGTTGTTGATATAGATATACACGGATTTTTTGATAATGTTGACCATTCAAAATTGTTAAAACAAATATGGAGTATGGGAATACAAGACAAAAATCTTATATGTATTATATCAAAAATGTTAAAAGCAGAAATCAAAGGAGTAGGTATTCCAACAAAAGGAGTTCCACAAGGTCGGAATATTAAGTCCATTGTTGGCTAATATAGTTTTAAATGAGCTTGATTGGTGGGTATCAAATCAATGGTACACAAAGAAATTAAATGGCGACTATTGTAAAGATTGGAGAAGAATAGCGTTAAATAAGTCAAACTTAAAACAAGTTATGATAGTTAGATACGCAGATGATTTTAAGTTGTTTTGCAAAACTCACGAACAAGCCGTAAATATGTATCACGCTACAAAACAATGGTTAAAAGAAAGATTAAAACTTGATGTCAGTGAAGAAAAGACAAAAATAGTAAATTTAAAAACTGAATACTCTGAATTTTTAGGCTTTAAATTAAAAGTTTATAAAAAGGGGAGTCGCTGGGTTGTCAAATCTCATATTTGCGATAAATCAAAGAAGAAAATAAAAGCAAATATTAAATCAGCAATAAAAGAATTAGGAAAACATAAGGATAAGCCTAGTGCATTAAAATTAAATTCTGTAATACTGGGAATACATCAATATTATAGAATAGCAACAAATGTATATATAGATTTTGAAAAAATTGCCTATGGACTTACAAAGAGCCTTAAATGTAGAACAAAAACATTTGCAGGAAACAAAGGTGGAAAAAGCAAAGCATTCATAAAATTTTATGGAGGTTATAGTGGAAAACCAATATATATAAAGGGAGTAGCAATATTTCCTATACATTATGTTAGTACAAAACCACCATTATGCTTTTCACAAGATATGTGTAATTACACTCCACAAGGTAGAACTAAAATACACAACAATTTAAAGAAAATTGACAAATATATTTTGATATATATAATGCGAAATCCAATAACAAATGCA